>CAYPYT010000071.1:0-6609 GCA_964415105.1 uncultured Planctomycetia bacterium
TTGAGTTTTCATGCAACCTCTTTTTATTTGAAGAACTTATGGTGAATCTATTCACGACTCACTATTCGGGGAAACAGCGGTTCGGCCTTGGCTATTTTTGTTCCGGAAGGAAAACTTCGCCGGGTTTCTTCGGAAGTCATCTCAAACATTTCTTGAGTTTTTACTTCACTTTTTAAACCAAGCTGATCCCAGATTTTCCGTGAAGTCCCCGGCATGAAAGGAAAAATAGCTATGGAAACAGACCTTAACACTTCTAATAAATCCGCCATAATGAATTTTACCGCTTCGGTATTATTCTCTTTCGAGTATTTCCATGGAGCGGATTCTTCAATATATTTGTTCGCCGCGCCGACAAGATCCATTATCTCTTCTAAAGCTTCCCTTAATAAAAGTTTCGGACTTAGCATACACTCATTAACTCTATGAAACAATTCCGAGACAGCTTTTATCATTCGGCCGGACCGCGCGGCCTGCTCTTTAACAAGAACGTCCATATTAAGCGCGGACGGCGCGACGGCGCTCAAATATTTCTCAACCATCGTAAGCGTCCTATTCAGAAGATTTCCCAGATCATTAGCCAGGTCATTATTATAGGTCCTAACAAACGCTTCTTCCGAGAAATTACCATCCAGCCCGAAAGTTACGGTTTTCAGTAAAAAGTAACGCAGAGCGTCCGTTCCGTATTTTTGACAAAACTCGCCCGGAGACACTATATTCCCTTTCGATTTGGACATTTTTTCTTTGCCCATTTTCCACCATCCATGCGCGAAAATACAATCGGGAAGTTCCATATTTAAACTTTTAAGCATTATCGGCCAATACACAGCGTGGTGACGCAGTATGTCTTTAGCGATTATATGCAGATCAGCCGGCCAGAATTTATCGAAATTTTTTCGCGCTCGAAGCGCGGAAACATAATTTATAAGCGCGTCAAACCATACATATACCACATAATCCTTATCAAACGGCAGTTCCACCCCCCAAGACATACGCTCTTTAGGGCGCGAAATACATAGGTCAGTTAATTCTTCTTTCAAAAATCCGAGAACTTCGTTCCTGCGGTACGACGGCATAATAAAATTCGCGTTACTCTTTATATAGGATATGAGCCACGCTTGATATTTACTCATACGGAAAAAATAATTTTTTTCTTTTATGTGTTTAAGCGGCCGCGCGCATTCAGGGCAAATGCCTTCCGGAGCCTGAGCGCCCGTCCAAAAAGTTTCACAAGGGATACAAAACCAGCCGTCATATTCTCCCTGATAGATATCCCCATTATCCTTCATTTTATTAAGAAAGCTCTCTACTTCTTTCTTATGAGATTCATCCGTCGTACGAACAAAATGATCATACTCGATATCTAACATCTCCCATACTTTTTTAAAATTAGGAACTATTCCGTCAACAAATTCTTTTTCATTCCCTTTTTTAAATCCCGCTTTTACGCTCGCTTCTTCAATTTTTTCGCCGTGTTCGTCTGTGCCGGTAAGAAAGAAAACATCGCGCGAGCGCGTTTTATAATATCGGCTAAGAACATCAACCGCTATTTGCGTATAAGCATGTCCGATATGAGGACTCGCGTTCACATAATAAATAGGTGTCGTGATATAAAATTTATTTTTTTTCATGACAGATTCCTTCACCTTTTCCAATATCTTCCACTGATACCTCTTTTATCTTACCCTCTCCCAGATCCACCGTAAAAGATTTCTTAAGAGGACTCAATGCTATAACTTTGCCTTTACCATGCGGTGTTTTAATTTCTTTGCCGACTTTAGGTAAATTTTTTGAAGCCTCTTTATAATTTTTGTACTCATATCCTAAACAGCACATAAGACGCCCGCAAAGCCCTGAAATTTTCGAAGGATTAAAAGGAAGGTTCTGAACTTTAGCCATTTTGATCGTAACCGGTTCAAAGTTTTTCAAGAATGCCATACAGCAAAGCTCCCTACCACATGAACCCAGCCCGCCGAGAAGCCGAGCTTCATCCCTAACCCCTATTTGCCTAAGTTCAATTCGAACGCGGAATATGCTTGCTAAATTTTTTACGAGATTCCTGAAATCCACACGATTTTCAGAAGTGAAATAAAAAATGATCTTTGATCTATCAAATGAATATTCCGCGTCGACAAGTTTCATAGGCAGTTTATGTTCCGCTATTTTCTTTTCGCAGACACCCATCAGATCTTTTGTTTTAGCCTTATTTTTAGCGATCTGTTCCTCATCCCATGGATTAGTTTTTCTGATAATTTTACGAAGAAGTTTACCGTGTGAGGCGATAGGCGTCACTTTCTCAAGAGCGGTCACAACCGTCCCGTATTCAAGCCCTCTGTCCGCCTCAACTATTACCTTTTCCCCCACATCAAACTTCATACCTCCGGAAATGAAATATCTTATCTCACCGCTGGTCCTAAGCTGTATTTGTATAATTTCAAACATGATTTTATCTTTCCCGTTATGTAATTTATATTCATAAGCGCGCGCAAGGCCCGCCCCTACGAAAAACCAACAAACTCCGCCAATATCCTCTTAATCCATCGTACATCGTACGGGCACGGCATGCCGTGCCCCTACTATTCTCCTCGCACCGCGCGCGGCAAAATTTGCGCGGCTAATTTTGAATTAACGTTCCCGCCGAGCGCGAGCTTTATGTTTATAAGGCGTTCCATTATTCCATATATTTTTTCGATTGAATATTTCCCGAAAAATCGGTACATGGACGTATTCTGAATATTCTTCTCAAACATTACATTTCCCGGATCTTCCCGTATCATCACTATCTCACGAAAGAACATTATCAGCATTTCTATGTCTTCGGTAAGATAATCTCGACCTTCTTTGTCCCAACTAAGACAGTCATAATTGTCTTCTCCGGCGATTCGCGCGAGCATCTCCATTATTTTTTGCTTCCGCTCGGAAACATCTTCATTGATCATCTGAAGCGCGGCCCCCGGCGACCCTTGTGAAAAATGCGCCAAAAAATACGCCTCTTCTTCCTTAAGATCCGCCGAATCCCTGATTATATCCACAGTATCCCTGACAGATATCGAAGAAAACCGCACTTCTATACAGCGAGAAAGAACAGTCGGAAGTAAAAGTTCTTTTTTGTCCGTAATAAGTACGAACAGCGATCGAGCCGGCGGCTGTTCTAACATTTTAAGGAAAGCGTTTGACGCTTCCCTCGTCATCATATGAGCTTCTTCCATTACGCATACGTTAAAATTCGACTCATAAGGTTTTAAGCAAAATCCGGCGCAAATATCACGAACCTCTTCGATCTTTATATTTTTATTTTTTTCGGGGGTAACCCAAAACATGTCGGGATGTTGCCGCCTTTCGATTTTCAAACACGACAAACATTTACCGCAAGATTCCGCCGCGCCGGCTTTATTAGAGCAGAAAAGCGCCATGATAAAAGCTTTTGCCGTAAGCGCGCGGCCCGTTCCCGAAGGCCCTGTAAAAAGATAACTCCCGGACGCTCTATTTTTCAAAAGACAGTTTGAAAGAAACCGCACAGCATTCTTTTGCCCCTTTATGTCACTGAAGGAAGTCATATACTTCCTTTTTTACCAGTTCATACGTCCGGTTTATGTCTTGACGCGCTTCAATAAGTTTTATCCTGCCTGGATGCTCTTCAGCGATCGAGTAATAACCTTCGCGAACTTTTTCATGAAATTCCAACGGTTTTTTTTCCATTCTATCGGGCGAAGATTGCCCTCGCGCGCGCTCGAGTCCGATTTTTACATCCACATCAAGCAGTATCGTAAGATCCGGAACAATACCTGTTGTCGCGAGATAATCCATATCCAAGATTATTTTTATATCCGTTCCCGAAGCATACCCCTGATAAGCGAATGTTGCCGCGCTAAAACGGTCGCATATAACTATTTTTCCCGCCGCGAGTGCCGGAGCGATTATTTCCTCGACATGCTGGGCTCTGTCCGCTTCAAAAAGAAAAAGTTCCGCCGCTTTTCCGAGTGAAATTTCATCTTTTTCCAAAAGAATATCCCGTATTTTTTTGCCGAGCAAAGTTCCTCCGGGTTCCCGGGTATAAACAACATCATATCCCCGCCAGAGGAGTTCATCGTTAATTCTGCTTGAATGCGTACTCTTACCGCTTCCTTCCGGCCCGTCAAACGTTATTAAAAGTCCTTTTTTCAATTTTTTCGCCATACAGATCCGCCGGCGGTATCTTCCACAACGATACCTTTGTCTTTAAGGATTTTTCTTATTCTATCCGCTTCGGTATAATCCCTGTTTTTTCTTGCTGATTCTCTTTCGGCAACCAGTTTTTCTATTTCCCCGCGCGAATCCCGATCAATTTCCTTTTTTGAAAGGCGCAACCCGAAAATATCAGTAAATTCAAAAAGCTGTTTTTTAAAGGCGCCGGCCGCGGCCGCTTTTTCATCGCGGTGAGCTCTTTCATCATGTAAAAAATCATTCCCCCTTTTTACCGTTTCAAATATAACCGACATCGCCAAAGGCGTATTAAAGTCATCATCCATCGCTTTTTTAAATTTTTCCCTTAAATCACGTATGCTTTTTTTAAGGAGCGCGTTCAATCGGGCTTGAGGTTCGGTTTTTATCTCCAGGTTTACGGCCTTATCGATAAATATCATTATTCGTTCTTTGATCCGGCGGGCTTCTTCGATTTTTTTATCGTTGTAGTCTATCGGGCTTCTGTAATGGCTGTTCAAAAAAACTATTTTTAAGCAGTCGGGATCTTCGTATTCTTTTAAAAACAAGTCAATTGTTATGTAATTGCCTAAAGATTTTGACATTTTTTCGCCGCGCACCGTTAACAGCCCGTTATGTATCCAATAATCGGCAAAAGCTTCCCCCGTTGCCGCCTGAGCTTCCGCGATCTCATTTTCATGATGAGGGAAAATAAGATCAAGCCCGCCTCCGTGAATATCAAAATGCGCGCCTAGTATTTTTGTGCTCATAACGGCGCATTCAATATGCCAACCGGGTCTGCCTCTGCCCCAAGGACTTTCCCAAAAAGGTTCATCCGGTTTTACCGCTTTCCATAAAGCGAAATCAAGCGGATCCTTTTTTTCCTCGTTTTGCGATGCTCTCGGGCCGCTTATCATTTCGCATTTTTTTCGATTAGACAACTTTCCGTATTCTTTGAATTTTTCGACACTGAAATAAACGCTTCCACCCGAAACATAAGCATAATCTTTTTTTATAAGACGCGCTGTAAACGCGATCATATCCTGTATATATTCAGTTGCTTTCGGTTCGGCATCCGCCCTGCCGATACCCAGTAAATCCATTTGAGCATGGTATATTTCAAGATATCTCTCGGCAACTTCACGTGTTTTTTCCCTTAAAGATTCAGACTCGGAACAGTTCCCATCACCCAGCTCTGTTTGAGCTTTTTTTATGATCTTGTCATCAACATCCGTTATGTTCCTTACAAAATAAACTTGAAACCCCGAAAATTCCAGATACCTTTTTATCCAATCGAAGATATAGCTTGAACGAGCGTGCCCAATATGCGGAACATCATAAACCGTAGGCCCGCAAACATACATTTTGACCTTACCCTTTTTTAAAGGCCTAAATTCTTCCTTCCGCCGTGATAATGTGTTATATATGGTGATCATAATATCGTTCCAGGTTACAGGTTACAGGTTACACGTTGCAGGTTACACGTTCCCACCCCCCTCTATAGGCGGGCGAAAAACGTGTAACCTGTTACATGAGACCTGTAACGGAGTTAAATAAGGATGTCACTTTTTATACAGCTAATTAAATGGGAGACGTCCCTATTTATTATGCTCGTCTATTTCATGTTCGATATGGTCTATTTCGTGCTGAAGTTTTTCAAGTTGTTTCTGCAAGGGATCCGGCAAGGACGTGTAATCAAGATTGATTCCTCCGGGAATACGACGGCCAAGTTTTTTCGCGAGGCGGCCGGGGACCCCGACCACGGTGGAATTATCCGGAACATCCCGAAGAACAACCGCGTTCGCTCCGATAGACACATTGTTTCCTATTGTAATGTTTCCCAATATTTTCGCGCCCGCGCCTACTACAATATCGTTCTTAAGCGTGGGATGCCGTTTTCCTCTTTCTTTTCCCGTACCCCCCAAAGTCACACCCTGAAATAACGTTACATTATCCCCGATTATAACCGTCTCCCCTATAACCACCCCCATACCGTGATCAATAAAAAAACCTTTACCTATAACGGCGCCGGGATGAATTTCGATACCGGTTATCCATCTGGCAAATTGTGATACCGCGCGCGGGAAGAACGGAATCAAAAACTTCTTTAATTTACGCGCGAGACGATAAAACATAAGCGCGTGAAATCCTGAATACGTAAAAATTACCGTCAAATAATTTTCCGCGGCAGGATCACGATCAACAGCCGCTTTTATTTCATCATAAAAAAACACGCGCGCGGCGGCATAATAAATAACTGCCGCCGCTATGATACCATATATGAAATTCATGATTTCCCCCCATTCGTATAAAAGTGAATGGCGTACGCCGGAAGCGATGCGGGCACATGCTTTTGTGCCCCTACGAACAACCAACAAACTCCGCCAACAACCTCGTAGGTTGGTAGTGCTCTTTACTACCATCCTACGAGGT
>CAYPYT010000072.1:0-6405 GCA_964415105.1 uncultured Planctomycetia bacterium
TATAATAATAATACTTCCTCTAATGCTACAGCAGAAAGATCCGATTTTTTATAAGTATGAAGTATAACACACGGCAGGACTTTGCGCCACCCAAAAGTCCTCAGATTGACTTTCAGCCATAAAAACAAATAGGAACATCTGCCTATTTGTTTTGCTCATCCCGGCGGTTTCAAAACCCCAAGACACTACCTCTTCTTTCCATATCCCGTTCCGTTTTTAGAGGCAGACTATATCTTCAGGATGATACAAAGAAAGAAATACAAGCATGTAATCCCTCAGGTGACGCGTAAGAAGAAAATTATTCCTCACGTGTTCCCTCCCGTTCGCGCCGAGCTTTTTGGCATATGCCGGATTACTAAGGAGCTGTTTTATCGAATATGCCGCGCCTTCCACGGAACTGCACAAAAGCCCCGAGTATCCGTGTTTAACCTGGAGAGGTATCCCGCCCACATTAGACGCGACAACCGGCTTGGATTTCCATAGCGCCTCCGATATTGTGAGCCCGAACCCTTCTTTGAGGGATTTCTGGAGTATTACGTCAGAACCCGTCTGAAGAGCATTTATCTCTATATCGTTCTGCGGCAGGAGAAGAATGTGTATGTCGGTGTCTTTCCGCGCTTCGGCTCTCACCTCGTCGAGTACCTGCTGTCCCTCGGGGTCGTCGGAAGCGGTCCCTCCGGCCAGAACGAGACGGCTGTCGATATGTTTTTTTACCTGTTTGTAAACTTTGATGACGCCGACCGGATCTTTGAGACGGTCAAATCTCGATATCTGGGTTATAACGGGTTTATCTCGCGGAACTTCATATTTACGGAACACGGAGTCCACGATATCCCGCGGAAGCTCCTTGTTCTTATCGCTCAGAGGATCGATAGACGGCGCTATCAGAAACTGTCTTATGGGAAGTTGACGCGAAAAACTTGGCGCCGAAAATATCGCGGAATCGTATCGTAAAATAAAGTCCTGAAGAAATTTCCATACCGTGGGATTCGGGGTCGAAACATCCACGTGGCACCGCCACAGCCATTTGTTCCGCGTACGCCTGTTTATAAGCGTTATGGGCTGCGGGTCGTGTATGAAAACTATATCGCCCCAAATGTCCATTTCTTGTTCGTTGCGTCGGCCCGTTTCGAGAAACACCTCGAAATCGTCCACGGTAAGACCTTCATCTTTCCCGTGCAAAGCGTTATGGAATTTTTTGGTAACGTCGAAAAACTTGCCGCCTCCCTTTATCACGTCCCATCTTGTCTCCACGCCAAGCTCTTTAAGGAGAGGTACCATGCGGTTGAGTATCTCGGCCACCCCTCCGCCTACGGCCGTGGAATTAACATGCTGTATCTTTTTACCTTTCAGTTTTTCGGCGAGTATACGGAGGTCGTCTACTATGAATTTTCCGACTATCGGAATATACTCTTTTATTTTCATCATATTATTTTTTCGTCCTTTTGCTGATCATGCCGATTATCTGCCCCCTCAGGTCTTCCAGGGTATAAGCGTAAGGGTCGAGCTTTGATATCTTATCGGCCACCGCTTTATCTCCAACTGAAGTCTCTATCCAGAACGAAAAGTCGTTGTTGCCCTTTTCCAGCCTAAGGCGAGCTTCAAAGATATGAAAGTATATCGAGCTTATGGTAACTTTTTTCAGTTCCTCCACGAATTCATCGAGATCACAGGCCGTATGTTTCGTTGGGAAAATAAAACTTACCGACTTTATAAAATAGAATTCCTCCCCTTTATGCGCCGTCCTGGATCCGGCCGTGGGATCCTCTTTAAGATAACCCTCTATAGCCGAAACTATGACCTCGCGGAGGGTTTCTATGGTCGAGAATTCCACCGTATTGATGCTCGCGAGTTTTTCTCCCAGTCTGTCCTCTCCCAAAACTTCCGTAACCCAGTAAGCGAAATCGTTCGGAGGTTCCGGCGCGAGATGCTGGTGCTGCTGCAGAAAGCGGTGCGTATGATGATATATTGCCGATGGCGAAACCTCTTTTATCATCTTCAGGAGCTGCCGCAGATTGTCGGCTTTCAGACCCGTAAGTTCCGGCAGTATCATTCTTGTATAGAATTTAAAAGGCTCTTTCGCCTTTACCTGAGCGTTCATCGCCTTTCTCCTTTTTTCATTTCGGTAACGCGGCGTATAAACCCGCTCACTTCGGCGGCTCCCCTGAGATAATAAGGGGCGGCCGATCGGCCGGGCCGGCCTACGAACACGCATATGCCGGCGTTCCCTATCGCCTTAAAAGCATCCTCGTCCGTTCTGTCGTCACCCAGATATATCGGCAGTATTTTTTTTATAGTCTTTCTCTTTTTCTCTATGAGAAAAAGGGCCGTTCTGCCCTTGTCCCATTTCACAGGGGGCCTCACTTCCCATATCTTTTTACCCGGGGTAATCATGATCTTTTTTTTTGACACGTACGGTGCCGTAACTCTCTTGAAGACCTCTTCGACATCGCCCTCCCCTGAACTTTTTACCATTCTGAAATGAACGCTTACGGTAAGACCCTTGTGTTCTATTATCACACCTTTTATTTTACGAAACTCTCCTCTGAGCTCTCCGGCAATCAGACTCATCGTTCTTTTTATTTTCGCGGGCCCCGAGGCCGAAAACTTGATACCCGGTCCTTGTATTTCGAGACCGTGGTTCCCGGCGTATGTTAGACCTTCAATACCGACTCTCTTGCGTATATCCTTGAGAGATCTCCCGCTTATTATGGAAAGATCTATTCCAGGAGTACGGGCCGCGCGCTTCAATATCCGGACCGCTCCGCCGCTCAAACGCGCCTTGTCAGGGTCTCTCCTGATAGCGGTCAGGGTGCCGTCAAAATCCAGCATAAGATAAACAAATCCACCCTCTATCTTTTCGCGGATCACTTTCCATTCGGAGAATAAATGCTTCATCTTTTTTATTTCTCTCGCGGGGTTCCCGCTATCTCGAAATACTGCAGACATCTTTCAAGCCAGATTTTTATGTTATTATCGCTTATGTTTTTGCGCATCATGGACATACGTTTTTTTCTTTCACCTTCGGGCATGTGAAGCGCCTGGTATATCGCGTTGGCTATATCCTCGACGCTGTAAGGGTTAACAGGCAGACAGTTCTTTATCTCCGATATCGCCCCGGCAAACTTTGACAATATAAGTACACCGTCATTATCAGAATGGGCGGCTACATATTCCTTGCACACGAGGTTCATGCCGTCCCGGAGGGGCGTGACAAGGGCCACATCGGCCGCCGAATAAAGAGCCACCAGCTCGTCCAGCGGGACCGTACCGTAATTGTAATGTATGGGGGACCAGAGTCCCGTTGAAAAATTACCGTTGATCCAGCCTATAAGTTCGTCTATTCTCCTTTTCAGCAGTCTGTAGGCCTTTACTTCTTCCCTGCTCGGGATGACAAGCTGGTAATAGAAAAACTTTTCCCGGAGCTCGGGATGTTTTTCTAAAAGAAGTTTTAACCCATTGAGCCTCTCGATTATACCCTTGGAATAATCTATGCGGTCTATCCCCAGAATAAGTTTCGGGCAGGCAGACTGTTTTTTTATCTCTTCACGTCTCTTTCGTACATCCGGTTTCATAGACGTCCTGTCTATAAGGTCAAAATCTATGCTTATGGGGTTCACGTAAAAATAAGTATTTTCGGCCTCGCGTACCGCTTTACGCCCTTCGCTTTTTGCCCTCTTCTTGTAGGCGTCCATCGCCCCGTAAAAATTCTTGAGATATTGCTTGTGATGAACCCCGACAGTATTACAGCAGAGCAGCGACTCTATTATCCGGTCCTGCCATGGTAAAATGCTGAAGATATCTATATGCGGAAAAGGTATATGCAGAAAAAAATGTATCTCCTGGTCCGGTCTTAATTTTCTGAGGTAATACGGCACCATGAAAAGGTGAAAATCCTGCACCCATATGATGTCGTCTTTCGAGGTCAGTTTGTCTATATAACAGGCGAACCTCTCGTTGACCCTGCAATAAGTCCTCCACGCGTCATAATTCAGAAAACATTTTTCAAAAAAATAGTGAAAAAGAGACCACAGAGTGCCGTTCGAAAAATGATTGTAATATTCCTCGAATTCGCTTCGCCCTAAAGGAACGCGGCCTATGCGGTACGACTTGCCATCTCCGGCATAATTCGAATCGGCCGGGCAGGTTTCATTCATGTCCATGAGATTCGGTGAGAAGCTTTCAGGATCAGTCTCAATTACGCCATCCCACCCTATCCACATGCCTTTCACGTCCAGAAGGATGGGCTCCATGGCCGTGATAAGCCCGCCGGTAGACTTTTTCCATACGTACTGAAGCTTCTTGTTCTTTCGTCTTGTGAAGGGCAGTCGGTTGGAGACCACAATAAGTCCCCTATCTTTTCCTTTAAGTTTCAGCATGCGGTTTAATGAATTGTTTTGAATACACCAATAAGTTTTTCCCTTGGAATTTTTAACATATTTTCATTATAACAGGTCTGAGAGATTAATCAAATTTCCGAGTGTTTTCTGCGCCGCGAAACCCAATATCACACCGATAATACTTGCCGAAGCAAGAAGGCTTGTCCCGACCTGACGAACTTTTTCAAAAGTCATCAATAATAAAGAGAAGGTCACTACGATTATCACTACATTAACTATGCCTTCTATGACGCGCGTCTGCGTATAAACGCGGCGCGCGCGCAAATTATCTTTTGCGGTTATATCATAACGGCTTAGAAGGAGCTCTTTGGCCGTACCGACAATGCGTATAAGCATCCAGCCTATGGACGCTATAAACCAGGGGTTCACTATGTGTGAAACAGTGTATAGAACCCCTTTAGGAAAACGCAGTACAGGCAGAACGAACATAACACCCAGAGAAAGGGACAATGAAAATATGGGTCCTTTGAAATGATTCGGCAACCATTTAAGCTTGTTTGATGAACGGCCCTTCTTCCATTTTTTAACCATAAACATAGATATAAAATAAAGAATCACACCTGTCAATATGGCCGCTAACAGCACGCTCAGCGAAAAAATAATATCATTGGAGAAGAAAGTTTTGTTTATTTCATTCATCATGCCCCGCCTTTTATTTTTAGAAAATTGTAACCGTCAATCGCTTTACAATATTATGAACGAATGTCAGGCGTTTCGCGCTTCCCCTAAAATCCTCAGATATATACCCTCGGAACCCTATCGGTTATGGCCGACAAAATTTCATAAGGGATTGTTCCCGCGAGTTTCGCTATTCTTTCAATATTAACTTCCGAAGCCCCTTGCCGACCTATAAGAACAACTTCATCGGCGATCTTAACATTATCAATATGTCCAACATCAATGAGGGTTTGATCCATCGTAACCATGCCTACAATTCTGGCATATTTTCCGCCGATCAAAGCTTCCGCTTTATTGGACAATATCCTTCCATATCCGTCGGCATAACCTATCGGGATCGTCGCTATTTTTGTCTTTTTCTGAGTTATGTAAGTTCTTCCATAGCTTATCGCCCGTCCGGGAGGCGTTTCTTTTAAATGCACAATACGCGTTTTTAAACTCATAACACTTTTAAGTTTAAGCTTTTTACGAAAATCTTCCTTGGGATATACCCCATAAAGAAGAATACCCGGCCTTACCATATTCAAGTGAGAGGCTTTCCAATCGACCACGGCAATACTATTCGCGGCGTGCTTATATTTTATGTAAATCCCGCCCGTTTCAATATTTTTTAAAATTTTCTCAAAAGAATCTATCTGAATTTGCGTTACCAACTTATCCCTCGCCGCGGCGGAAAAATGCGTATACACACCTTCCAGCTTTATTTTTTTTCTTAAATGAACTTCCTTTATAAAATCAATAGCTTCCTCATGCCATACTCCTATTCTGCCCATCCCCGTATCCACCTTAACATGCACCTTGGGCGAGAAATCTGTTTCGTCCGCTATTTCTAAAAGCGCCCGTAAAAGCGAACAATCACATAACGATAATGTAATATCGTTTTTTACCGCGGCTCGCGCCTCTTCTTTAAGAACCGCTCCCAATACCAGAATCGGAGCCGTAATACCTGAACTTCTTAAACTCAAAGCTTCATCGACAGTTGCCACTCCCAGATAATTTGCTCCATTTTCACAAAGAACCCGGCTCGCCTCATAAATTCCGTGCCCATAAGCGTTCGCTTTTACCACCGCTAAAATGTTGACTTCTCTGTCCAAAAAACCTCGAACACAATTTAAATTGTGTTTGAGCGCGTTTAAATCCACTTCTGCCCATGTCGGACGATAAGCCGTCATTTCACCCCTTGCCTTTTGTGTTGTACCCTACGAACTCCGCCGCCAACCTCGTAGGTTGAAACCTACGAGGTTGGCGGCGGAGTGTCATTTTTTAACACTGCATTCTTTTTCGTACAGATATAACGGTTCAAGGTCTTCCGCGTATTCAATTTTTT
>CAYPYT010000073.1:0-6308 GCA_964415105.1 uncultured Planctomycetia bacterium
CGGTCATTGCTATCGGTTGAAACTGTCGTTAAAGCGTCTTTAACGGTTGTTCGCGTCATGCGTTTTATAAGCCCCAAATCGTTATAATCGCAGGTCATCGAAACGTCCTGCCACGAATCGAGTACGAGAGGATTGTCAGGGTCCGTCATATCCACACCGCTCACGTATTCTCTGCCGGCAGATGTTTTAAGATTGCCGCGAGCGTCATACGTCCGGTCTTCCGTGTCCCGCGTAACCGTCGTAATGCCGTCTTTAACGGCCCGGCGCGTCATTTGTTTCACTTGTCCCAAGTTGTTGTAACTGCATTCCATTGAGACATCTTGTGTGTAATCCACTTCGAGAGAATTCGCCGGGTCTGTCTCATCTGTTCCCGAAACATGTTCTTTCCCGACGGATTTTATTAAATGACCGCTTCGGTCATATACCCTGTCTTCCGTATCTTCGGTGACCGTCGTCAGATTGCCTTTAACGGTTGTTCTGGTCATTCTTTCTATCTGCCCCAAACGATTATAAACGCAAACCATCGTGACATCTTCCACATAATTTAACTCGATTACTTCGCCAGCGTCATTTATTTCTGTGCCTGTCACATGAGACGTGACGCGCGAACTGATCATCTGACCTTTATCGTCATAAACTCTGTCGACAATGTCCGTGTCAACTGTTATCTTTCCGCCGTCGGTGGTCGTTACCGTCTGTCTTAACACTCTGCCATTTTCATCAAATACTGTGCCGGTAACTTTCACCGAATAAAAATGGTCCAGTTTCTCTCCCTGCGCGCTTTCATCCGCAAGCGTTTTTTCAAGCAGGAAGAAATTTTCACCGTCGGTGGTCGTAATAATAATTTTTTCCGCGCCTTCAGGCACATCGGAGAGATCAATCCCGAGTGCTGTCATATCTTCCGCCGTTACTGCCGCCGGATCGACCGCGGCAATAACCTGAACCTCTATTTTTCCATCGGCGGTCACCGAATAATTCACTTTGATTTCAAAGTTGGTGTCTTTTGTTAACGCGTCATTCAATTTTTCAACCGCCGGCTCCAGAATTTCTTTAAACCGCGGCTTGTTCGTTAGTTTTATGATAAAATCATCCGCGCTTACGGTATCCGCGCCGAACGAAACTGAGTCAAGCGTTGATTCACCGCCGGAATCGGTTGTAATCCAAACTTTTGAATCGTGCCCGAAAAGATCCGTTATCTCTCCCAGAGAAACCGCGCCCGCGCCCATTCTGAGCGACGCGTCCAGTGCTTGATCTCCGGATGTAAGCACCGACTCCAAAAATCCCGTAAGGTCTCCGGCAGAATTCGTGCCGATTCGCCCGCCGGTTATTTTTACGTCTTGAAATCCGCCAATCGCGCCCGCGAAAGTTTCACCATCAGCTCCGCGCGCCTCAGCCCACGAGAGAAGGCGTTCCGCCGGAGCGTTTTCAAGCGCTCCAAGCTCGAGGAATCCTGCTCCGGTAATGGCGCTCACAAAAACTCGAGCCGCCTTTACCCCGCCTCTATCCTCAATAAGTCCGAGCTCCTCCGCCAAACTTCTTAAATCATCCGTCAGGTATTCCGCTCTCGCGTAAAATGAAAATCCGCTTGTCTCGGCATCTTTTGTAAACAGCGCTGAAATGTTTCCCGCGAGAATCTTTTCCCAATCAACTTTGCCGTCGGCATTTAACGCGTCCGCGGAAAGCATTCCAAACCCTCTTTCTATTTTGTCCATATTCACATTGATGCCGTCTGCTTTTAAGTTCTCAAGAATATCCGACATCGACCCGGCGGAAATCTCAAACGCGAAATTCAAGTTTCCGTTCAGCACGTCGTATTCACCATTAACAACCTCGTCCTGACTTGCCGAATTAACCGAATTAATAAGGTCTTCCGATAAACCGACAACGTTTTTCGCGTTCACAAGAAAAGAGATCACTATCCCGTTACCATTTTGAGAAACTTTCAGATCGTACGCGGATTCTTCGGTTCCAAGCTCAGATTTAAGCGTATCAAAAAATTGAGCGGTTTGACTATCTGAGAGAAACGCCGCCGCGTCGCCGGCGGTATCAATATTAACTTGCCAATCATACAAATCGTCCGTGTCATTTGACGGCAAAAAGAGTGACGTCTCCTCGAGCGTTCCGGCGGCAAGCGGCGAGATCATTTCCATTATCGTTTCCGATCCCCCGGCATCAAATTGACCGTCAAGAATTCCTCCCTCAAAAATGTCTTCGCGCTCTTTAAAACTGTCTAAATAGTTTGTGAATATGGAAAAGTCCACATTAAAAGCAATCCCCGCGGCAGTAAATCCGGCTTCCATCATGTCCGGCGCCCACTCGGGCAGGAGAATTTTATATCTCAAAACGTCTAAGAGAGATCGCGCCGCGGAATCCAAATCAGCGCCTGAGACGGATTCCTCCGTGATTTCCCGCGCGAAATCCGCCGCGATGTCTTCCGGAGCGAATTCCGCGGCTAAAATTTTTGCTATGTCCGTAAAATCTTCTCCCGCTGAGAGAAAACTTGTTGAGCGCAATATATCTTTCGCGATCTGAGTGCTCATCGCCGTATCCCGCGTCTCTTCTTTTTGCGAGAGCGCCGCGAGGTCTTTAAAAAGAATGAGGCCGGCGTCTTCCTCGCGAAGTTTGTCCGTCAGCGCCTCAAGCACCATGTTCGCCGCGAAATGCATCGGAGAATCCAATTTCTCCACGCCACCGATCCATTGGATCGAATCCATCGCCGGCAAATTATCCGCGAGAATATCAAAGACTTGCATTGCCGCTCCTGAAAACGTTTGAGCTAAGAGAGCGTAGTTTTCAAAAACAATATTTTTCTCTATTTCCATGGCGATGTCCTGCCAAATGTCGCCTGTAACACTATCCAAATCGTCCGCGAGGGCTCGTTCTCGCACCAATCGGTCGTGGCCAATCATCTCTCCGCCGGCATATACGGCATTCAAACACTGAGCCGTTTCTATCTGTCCCGCTTTATCTGACGCCCAGTTTGTTTCTATCCATTCCAACATGTTGCCGTTATCGTCATACCCAATATCAGCAGTGTATTTCCTCTTTAGTATAACCGTTCCGGTAATGCTATCGGTCGTGCGCGTATCGCTCAAACTCGACAAAAGTCTGCCATTAGCATCGTATGTTTTCTCTACCGCGCTCGTAACGGTTTCCGCGCCGTCTATTTCAACATTTTTAGAAAGAACCGCGTTACCATACTCGTCGAACCGTGAGCTTTTTGAAAAGGTTCTTACCAAAGACGTCTCGGAAAGTTTTAATACATCCAGTTCCTTTCTAAGATCAGCTGATCGTCTGGTTTCGGACCGGCCGCTTAAAAATCCCGCGGAATATGAAAAATTTCCATTTTTTTCGGTAAGCCCCATATCAAAAACATCTTCGAAATTCTCCGCGGCCTTAAACTTATCCAATACCTCCTGAGCGTAGTCACCTGAAATCGCCTCAAATGCTTTCTCAAACATTTGATTGAAAATGTCTTCGGCGAGTCCCGCGCCGTCCGCCAAACCCCGCAATTGTTCAACGATATTTCCGGCACCGCTTTCGTTTATATTCGCGGCTAAATTTTCAAAAAACGCGTTTAACGCTTCTAATGTCACTTCGTCCGTAGAATCCGCGAGAGCGGAATTGATTGACCACGCGCTTCCCGTAAAAGATAAAAGCGCGCCGTTGTGATATGCCTCTTGAGTTACCGTGTTTGTAAACCGATGATTCGCGTCAATCCCGAATTCAATAACACCTGTCGTTAAAACCTCGCCGGTGGCGTCGTCATAAACGATTTCCGCGGTATAGTCAGCATATGAATTGAGATTACCGCCAGTGTCCGTGCCTTGAACTGTTACAAGCGTTCCGCGCGTGTCATAACGCATAACAAACTTGAGTGTTTCAGCGTCCGCGGCGTCCACGGAAATAACCTTCAGCGTTAAGTCGGGCGTATACTCATATTCCACGCGCGCGATTATTTCTCCCGAAGAATTTTTCATTACACATGGTCTGCCGGCAGAATCCAACTCATACACACACCCTTTGTGATCGGTTATCTCTTTGATTCCGATAATGTTTTCGTCCGCGTCTCTTATATAGGTAACAACATTAAACCCCTGTTCACTTGAAAATCCGTCCCATCCGGTTATTTCTCTCATAAACCCGATTCCGTCAACGCTCGGATTTTGTTTCAGTTTCGATTCATAGGCGTCAGGATCCAGCGCTGTCCACGAATCGGAATAAACCGCGAGATTGTTTCCATCCAGAACCTTAAATGATGAATCATTTTCGATTTCCGTAAAAATGGCTTTATTTGTTCCCGCGTATGTGAATTTGTAATCGGAAGCCGGACCGATGCCTTTAAGCCGCTGTGTCATTAAACGTCCCGCGGCGTCATATGACATTTCGCTGACACTCGTGTGTTTATTATTTGTCGTAAGAATGCTCGCGCCGAGTGTTTTGGATAAGACCTCTCCGTCAAAACTTGATTTTTCGCCCGAACTCCAATTTTGAAACGAAATCGACGCGATATCCGCGTCGAAACTTCTCGCGGAAAATTCCACAACGGACGCTACCTCACCGAACGCGTCATCGGAAATTTCAATCAGCTGATTGGTATATATCTCCCGAACCCTCAAATATCCTGAACACACGTCTATTCTGAACCGCCCGATCCCGCCTTCGGTGATCCCGTTAAACCCGTCTCCGCCTTCGGCAACCGCGATAGAGTTTTTACGCGACGAGGCGATAACCGCGCCAGTTGAATCAACCTTACGAAGTTCCCATATCCATCCGCCTTCAGCCTCATTCGGTATTTCCCGCATAGCCAACTCATAAGAAAACCCTCCCGCTTCACCGATACTGATAACCGTCTCGGCTCCGGAGGCATCCTCTTCGGAATAAAACTGACCCGTAAAGTATGTAAATTCCAAAGTTCCGGCAACCGCCCCGCTGGCCGGAACAAGTTCCGCTCTAACACTCGCCGTACCTCCCGGCACGCCGCTCTCAAGACGAATAAGCGCTTCTTCCCCGGAAGAAGTTGATGCTTCCCGGTATGAATCAAGCTGACCAAGCGCGTTATATTCCATACTCCACTTTCGAGTATCAGTTGTTTTTACCGCCGCCGTGCCCATCCACGCGTCATCGCCGGCATAAACCTGCCAATCGCTTTCAGTTAGAGGCATTTCCATAGCGGCTGTTCCGTATTTGTCTTCGGAAAGCACCATATTCCCCAACTCATAATTCCCGCCGCGAATATAAAACCATTCTATGTGGTCAAACTCTCTGTCAACTTTCTCGTTCGGCTCAAACGCGGGATTGCTACCAATCTCATCCATAAAACTGTCGGTAATTCCCGCCAGGTTTATGTTTTTAATCTTAAACCACTCATCAATTGCCAAAGTTCCTTCTTCGTTAGCGTAATCAAGCCGCGATATTTCATCACCGTTCGCGGCTGTTTCCATGCCGCCAAAGTCATCAATCTCAATTTCGTCCAAGTGATTAAGGAGATAATAGTCAAACACGTATATAAGCGAATCTCCCTCTTCGGCGAGTTCCGCCTCGGTGGGTTTCCTTAAGCGATCCAACTCAGAACCCGAAGCCTGACCGGTCAAATGTATCGCGATAAGCGCGTCGGCACCTTCTCCTTCGTTTTCCCCGGGCGCCTTAATTCGTGTTCGCGCGTAAAGAATTAAATCCTCTCCCGACTTATTGAAGGTTAAACTGTCCGGGAGTAAATCCGACACTCCCGCGACTCGCGCGTCAAATGAAAGATATCCCGAGGTGATATTCGCGTCGGTCCGCGTAAGGTAATCGCGCGCGCTGATTATTCCATTAAGCGTCGACCCGGGCGACTTTACTGAAAGCGTATTCGTAAAAACTTCCGAAACTTCTCTTGATGCGGACATGAGCCCGTTTTCATCATACATCATGCCCGAAACGGTTTTTACGGTTCGGAGATTCGCGTCGGAGGAACTTTGAATTGTGTCTCTATAGCTCACGGCGCGGCCGATATCGTTATACGTAAAATCACGCCGTTCGATATTGCTGTAAACGGATTCCGATACCGCGGACGCCATAAACGCGCCGAGAGCTTCACCCGCGACTTCCGTTAAACGCGCTTTGGCAAGATTTACCTCTTTCATATCCGTAAACAGGTTATTTTCGGAAAGCGTAACGTTTTTAATCTCAAGCTGGGACCCGTAAAACTCAAACGACTTCACATGGCCGAACGCGCCTAAACTGTCAGCCGCGCTCCCATCACCGTTAGGGTCATCGATAATCTTTTTAAGGTTTCCGTTAACCGTCTGCCATGAGTCTGTCTGAAG
>CAYPYT010000074.1:0-6210 GCA_964415105.1 uncultured Planctomycetia bacterium
ACGTAATCCGCGCTTCGCGCGGCTTCCGTCCGCTGATTTTTATGTTAAAGAAAAATAAATGCAAAAATTAATAACCCGAAAACAAATCCGGTTAAAAAATTACGATTATTCGTTAAATGGTTATTATTTTATAACCATAGGTTCGAAGAACAGAAATAATATTTTTGGTGAAATTATAAATAATGAAAATACCGTAGGGGCGCTGCTTGCCTGCGCCCGTATAGAATTATCACAAATTGGTAAAATTATCGAAAAACAATGGCGTGATATACCAAATCAATATAATAACATCAAATTGGATCATTCTGTCATTATGCCTAATCATATTCATGGTATTTTGGTTATAAATAAACGGGCGCAGGCAAGCAGCGCCCCTACGGTATCGCAAATCATACGTTCATTTAAATCTAAATCAACAATGGAATATCTAAAATATATCAACGATAATAATTTGAATATTCCCGGTAAAATATGGCAACGCTCCTTCTATGATCGCATTATCAGAAACGAACGTTCGCTCAACGCGATTCGGGAATATATATCTAACAACCCTGAAAATTGGGAGAAGGATATTGATAATTTAATAAACCTATAACAAGGCAATCCAGCTGACGTAACCCGCGCTTCGCGCGGCTTCCGCCGCTGATTTTTGTGTTATGGAGAAAAATGGAAGATAAATTACAAGGAAGTATTGATCTTGCAGTTGCTTTATTAAGAAATCGGCAGATTGTTTGAAACCGATATTCCTCTAACAAAAGATATCGAAAAACAATTGCAAAATAAGTTGAAGAATTTACTAAATAAAAAACCATAACAGGGAAAAAATGAAATCAAACGGCGAAATAATAATCTATAAGAATATAAACGGTAATATCAAAATTGAGGTTAGACTGGAAGATGAGGCAGTCTGGCTATCGCAGGCACACATGTGTGAACTGTTTAATAAAAATAAGCGTACTATTTCGGAACACATTCGCAATATTTTTGCGGAAGGAGAATTGCAGGAAGATTCAGTTGTCCGGAATTTCCGGACAACTACAATAGACAGTAAAAACTACGATGTTAAGTACTTCAATCTTGACGTCATAATATCAGTAGGTTATCGTGTGAAATCCAGGCAGGGAACTCAATTCCGTATCTGGGCAACTAAAAGGCTAAAGGAATACATTGTTAAAGGTTTTGCCCTCAATGACGAAAGGTTTAAAACCGGCAATTCCATGAATTATTTCAATGAGTTACAGGCGCGTCTACGAGAAATTTGCCTTTATTAGGTATGCAGTTTTATGACAAGGATAACGTTGGAAAAATCAGGAAAAGTGATGTCAGCATTGCCAAAAACTATTTAAATGAAGAAGAAATAAAGCTTCTTGGTTTGCTGGTTGAACAGTACCTTGCTTTTGCGGAAACAATGGCACAGCAACATATACCAATGTACATGAAAGACTGGATGGGCAGACTGGATAATATTTTACAGATGAATGGAAGGGAACTACTTACCCATGCTGGAAAAATAAGTCATCAAATGGCTATTGAAAAATCAAATCAGGAATTAGAAAAATATAACGAAGAACAAAAAAAAATAACCCATGAACAAAGTTTAAAAGAAATTGAAGAAGATATAAAGAAATTAAAAAACTATACAGACTCATAACAAATCACTGCACTGGATTTTTACTCCGCTACGCTCCGTAAAAACCAGTGAGCTCAAACGTTATAAACAATATAATAAAAAATAAAATTAAGAAAAGAAAATGGTTTATTATGGTAAAGAATTTAACGTATAACAAATCAATTTTAAGAGCTTTTTTTTTGCGCGTCAAATTGGTGCTCAAAAAAAAGCTCATTCCTATTTATCTATATTATAGGTGCAGATAACTACATACTTAGTAATTATTAGCATTTATATTGTATTTTTAATGAGCATGTAGTATATTATAAGTGTAAATAAATACAGTATTTGTCGTTTATTATGGAGATAACATATGAAAAAACAAGAATTATCTGGCTTAAGTACGCAAGAACGAAAAATAGTCAGTCATTTTTCTGCATTAGAACAAGACATTATTAATGCGGAAAAATTAATTGAATTTCATCCTTGTAAGCGAGCAACTGCTAATCAAATTTTGAGAAGATTGGCTCTAAAAGGCTGGCTACAACGACTAAAGCATGGAACGTATACAATTGTTCCGTTAACATCAACAACAGCAACACCTGCCATTGAAAATGCATGGTCATTAGCTATGGATTTTTTTAAGCCTGCATATATATCCGGATGGTCAGCTGCAGAGCACTGGAATTTAACTGAGCAAATATTCAATAGTATTTCTGTTTCAACATTGTTATCTCAAAGGAAAAGTGTCCAGCTACTGGGTAATATTAAATTTCGAACTAAAATACTTGAAAAAGAACAATTTTTCGGTATAAAGAAAATATGGTTTGGGAGCAAGGCTGTTAAAATTGCTGACCCAAGTAGAATGTTGATAGATATTTTAGATTTACCACGTTTCGGTGGTGGTGGTAGACATATGGTCGATATTGTCAGGCAATATTGGCAGACAGATGTACGTAATCCCGATTTACTTTTGGAATATGCTTTACGATATAAACGTGGAGTTGTATTTAAAAGACTTGGATTTCTTGCAGAAAGTTTAAAGGCCCCAGTATCTGAAGAATGGCTTAACATATGCCATGCCAATATATCAAAAGGTATATCTTATCTTGATCCTGATGGCCCCAAAAAAGGTAAAATAATCAGCAAGTGGAATTTAAAAATTAATCTACCAGGTATAAGTTGCAATGATAACAAAAGCTGAAATACTTGAATTAGCCGGTAATCTCTCACTCCAGCCCACAACCGTTCAAAAAGATTACGTATTAGGCTGGGTGCTTAGAGCCAGAAGCCGCAAAACAAGCGCTTAAACCCCTACCTGATGCAATCGGACAAAGAGTCCCACGCAGATTTTTCCCAAATACAGGTATTCAAACTGGAACAGGATTGGCGCTGGATACAATACGACGAGCAGCACACAACAGACAATGTGTGCTGATATCGTATCATGGTCACAATAGATTAGTGGAACCATATTCTCTAAGATACCCAGCGACAGGCAATGAGCTCTTGTATGTTCGTGAAATTGAAAAAGATGGCATGCTATCCAACAAAATGTATCACCCAACTGCTTATAAAGCCCATGAAATCGACTCAGCATCTATTTCAAATAAAACATTCACGCCTAATTGGGAAGTTGAACTATAATATTATGGAACGAATCTTTAAGAAAAATAATAGGATTATAACAACTCAATCCACCGGGCTGTAAAGCTGCGCTTTCCACCGGTGATTTCGAATGTTTGGGGGAGGAACAGTGTGCGGGAAGAGATCTTACCGGAATTTCAGAGGTTTTTAATTGCAAAAAGACTTGGCAGTTCCAAGACTGCGCCGTATTATGCGTATTGGGTGGGCAAGTTTCTGTCGTTTTCCAACGATCACCAGGACTTGTCTTTTGAGGCAAGAATGAGTGAGTTTTTTAGTTATCTTTGTCATCATAATACTGCTGATTGGCAAATGGAGCAAGCAAGGGAGGCGGTTAAAATTTATTTCGAGCATTTTCAGGCAATTGATACGCAACAAGTATCCGATGTGCCTTACGGCAAACATAATTTTGCCGAGTCGGACATTATTGACAAGGCGCGTCAAGCAATGCGTCTTAAGCATTATTCATATGCTACAGAGCGGGCATATCTTGATTGGGCGAAGCGTTTTTTTGTTTATGTTCAGAATGAAAAAAAGAAGGATGACGCGAAGCGGTCTGTAGGTTCTGATGACGTAAGAGAATATCTGAGTTATCTGGCGATAAAACAAAAGGTTTCTTCATCAACTCAGAATCAGGCTTTCAATGCGCTTCTATTTCTGTTTAGAGATGTGCTTGGGATCGAACTAAGCGGTTTAAGTAAGGCTGTACGAGCTAAAAGGGGGCCTAAATTGCCCGTGGTATTGACGGTAGAAGAAGTTCGCGGTCTGTTTCAATTTCTAAAAGAAAGAAATCTGCTTATTGTTCAGTTGTTATATGGTTCGGGTATGCGTTTAATGGAAGTGGTGCGTTTACGGGTAAAAGATATTGATTTTGATTCGGGGTTAATATTTGTACGAAGCGGTAAAGGTGATAAAGACCGGTCGACTATCTTGCCGCAGGTTACAAAAGAACAATTATGCGGTCATTTAGAAAAGGTAGAGATCTTACATAAAAAGGATATTGTTCAAGGATATGGTGAGGTGTATTTACCGAATGGGCTTGAACGTAAATATCCTAATTCTGCAAAAGAGTGGGGATGGCAGTATGTGTTTCCCGCGTTAAACCTTTCAGTCGATCCGCGCAGTGGGAAAGTGCGCCGTCATCATATCAGTCCCAGTACGATACAAAAAACGGTTAAAGAGGCGGTTAAAAAAGCGGAGATTGTTAAACCTGCAACCGTTCATACTTTAAGACACAGTTTTGCTACGCATCTTTTAATGAAGGGGGTTAACATAAGGGCTATTCAGGAATTTCTGGGTCATAAAAATGTTGAAACAACAATGATTTATACGCATGTCTTAAGAGAAATGGCAAACATGCCCAAGAGTCCGTTGGATAATCTTTATGGGGAAGATCTAATGCGGGAGAAGGTTACCGCGAGTTAGATAGGGATAACAGACACCTATTTAACGCCTTGGCATAGAGAGGAAGTTTATGCTTCTCTATCTATCCAGATAGCTAAGATCAGACAAAAAGAGGAATTAACTCAACAAGTGTTGGCTAAACGATTGCATACTACTCAACAAACAGTATCTCGATTAGAGGATGTTCACAATAACAGTTATTCCTTAAGGACATTAATCAAACTCGCCCGCGCGTTAGATAGAAAATTGAAAGTTGAGATTGTTTAAAGCCTTCCTCAGTGATAAATAAGGCCGGGCTTCTATTCTTCCTCGACCGTTACGTTATCGCTATTAAAATTGATTTTGATTTGTTTTTTGTATGGGAGGCCGGATAACGTCAAACCAAAGCTGTTTTCGGATCTTCTCGTGAGGGAGTCTATATATTTTTTTCCGCTTATTATTTCCGGTTCTTTTTTAATAGGTTTTTTCGATGTGATCCCATATTCGCCGCCGGCAAAAAGAAAACCATCATTTGTTATTGCTAAAACGCTGGAATAAGGTGTGTTTTGTGAAACCGAGTGGCTTAACTCGGGCGGGAGCATGTGAAAGGCGAAAAGCGCCAAAGCGGAAGCAACCATAAGCTCCGCTATAAACTCCGCAAAGATGTAGAAAAGACCGGGGTGGCGTTTTAAAAAATTATCCTGCCATTTTGAAAAGTTTGAGCCGAAATTGGTTTTAGGCATCTTGTTCATTTTTATCCCCCTTTTTTTCGGTGAAACAGATTGACTAAAGATATTTAAAGGCACTGTATTTGTATCTCCAGAAACGAATCTCTGTCGTTTTTTAAACCCATCGAATTCGATGGGTTTAAAATTAGGATTATTCAAGTGTTCCCATGTTTCTGCCCCCCCCTTTTTTTTTGATTTAACCAAATAGGTGTTACAGTCCCTATTTAACGCCTATGTTTGTCAAGCGAACAGTTAATATGCGGCGTACACTTTTTCGGGTAACGTTAGTAATTCAAGTTTAGTATCGCATAATTTTCGAGGATTAGTCAAGATATCTTGACTAATCCTGCTTTTCTTTTACAATACTACTGTAAAGGCGGTGAATAGGCGGGGACAGACATTCATTTTTTTAGATTTAGGACGATTTTTGATTAAGTTAGATCCCGGGAATTAAATAGGGACGTCTCCCATTTAATTAAGAGAATAAATTATAATGGGTGACGTCCACCTAATGGCATGAAACAGATGAAAATGGAACGGATACTTATTTTTGAATTGAACTGGTTGGGGGATATACTTTTTTCTTTTCCGGTTATTAAGGCGTTAAGGGTTGCTTTTCCTTCCGCGCGTATCGCGGTGGCGGTTGTTCCCAGATATGCTGATCTTTTCAAGGGGAATCAGTGTGTTGATAGGGTGCATATACTTTCGGACAAGAGGGGCGTGGGGGCTTTTTTTGAAAAGGTAAGATTTCTGCGTGAAATTGCTAAGGAAAAATATGACACGTGTTTTTTTCTGAAGCCTTCCGGAACGAAGGGGTTTATGGCGCTTTTGTCGGGGATTTGTACT
>CAYPYT010000075.1:0-6167 GCA_964415105.1 uncultured Planctomycetia bacterium
TATACAGTTGGTTCATTACAACTTCCGCGTTATTCGTTCGCTTTATCTCTATCACTATCCGCATCCCGTCCCGATCCGATTCATCTCTCAGATCGGAAATCCCTTCGATTTTTCTAGCTTTTACCAAAGACGCGATCGACATGATCAGCCTGGTCTTATTCACCTGATACGGAATTTCCGTAATCACAATAGTTTCTTTACCCTGTTTTTTTTGCTCTACATGCGCTTTCGCGTGCATTTTCAAAACACCTCGACCGGTTTTATAAGCTTTTACGATATTTTCTCTGCCGCAGATAAGCGCGCCTGTCGGGAAATCCGGCCCTTTGATAATTTTTATGAGATCCGAGATCTCGCATTCCGGGTTTTCGACAAGATGGCATACGGCGCTGGCGACTTCCCTTAAGTTATGCGGAGGAATATTTGTCGCCATCCCGACAGCGATACCGCTTGACCCGTTAAGGAGTAAATTGGGCAGAACCGTAGGCAATACCTCCGGCTCGAGAAGCGAACCGTCAAAATTCGGTTTCCACCCGACAGTTTCTTTTTCAATATCTTTTAGCAGCCATTCCGTTATGTTCTGCATCCGCGCTTCCGTATATCGCATTGCCGCCGCCGGATCCCCGTCTATGGATCCGAAATTGCCTTGGCCGTTTATGAGCGGATACCTGAGAGAAAAATCCTGCACCATTCGCACTAACGCGTCATACACCGCCGAATCCCCATGAGGATGATATTTACCAAGCACCTCTCCGACAATTCTCGCGCATTTTTTATACGGTTTGGAATGAAACATCCCCATATCTTTCATCGCGTATAAAATGCGCCGGTGTACAGGCTTAAGCCCGTCTCTTACGTCAGGAAGAGCTCTCCCCGCAATTACGCTCATCGCGTAATTTATGTAAGAATTTTTCATTTCCTCTTCAATATGGATCGGTATTACCTTTTCATTCCGTGTATACATTTTTTTCTCCCGCTTTTCAAGTTTCAGGTTTCAGGTTTCCCGCCGAAGGCGGGCCCGCCTTCGGCGGGGAGCCTGCAACCTGTTCCCTGTAACCTGAAACTTGTACCCTAATCACACATCCAGATTCGTAACGTCTCTGGCGTGTTTCATTATAAATTCCCGTCGGCTTTCTACGTTATCCCCCATAAGCACGGTGAACATCTCGTCCGCTTTAACAACATCTTCAATCGTTACTTTTTGGAGAGTTCTTCTCTCCGGATCCATCGTCGTTTCCCATAACTGATCGGGATTCATTTCTCCCAACCCTTTGTACCTTTGGATGGCGAGCCCTTTTTCTCCCTCTTTCAGAACATGGGACAAAAGCTCACTCAAGGACAAAATTTCTTTTCCGTCAGCCAGTACGAATATCGGTTTCACTTGTTTTTTTATTTTCTTCGATCCCTCATCTTTTTTTTCTACCGGTTTTTTCGCGTAATCGCTGATGTCTACATCATATTTTTCCATTTCGTTCGACATCTTTTCCAATTCCCTCGCTTCATAGAATTCCTGCACGATTATGGTGTTTTTTTCTCTGCTTTTTGCCGCGGAGTCGCCTTCCATTTCGATTTCTTTCTCCGCGTCTCCGGATCCTTTATATGCCGCTATTTCTTCGTCGCTATACAAATAGGTTTCTTCTCCCGCCGTTTTTATTCTGTATAACGGCAGTTTTTTTGTCTTTTCCTGTTTTGATTCAAGGTATTCCCCAAACTTTACTCCTCGCCTTTCTATAGCGTGCGATAATTTCTCAAGTTTTACCAAAAGTTCTAAAAGATCCTTCGTCTTCTTCGGAGTAAAGGCTTTTCCGTCCGCGCAGGCGGTTAATTCCAACCCTTCCATCCCCTGATTTAAAAGAAACGTTTTCATTTCCTGTTCGGTGTTTATATATTGTTCAGCCTTTCCTCTTTTTACGCGATACAGCGGCGGCTGAGCGATAAATATATGTTCTTTGTCTAAAAGTTGTTTCATATGCCTGAAAAAAAATGTCAAGATAAGGGTTCGAATGTGAGATCCATCAACATCGGCGTCACACATAATGATAACTTTGCCGTACCGAACTTTTTCCACATTAAATTCATCCCCGATCCCCGCTCCAAGCGCGGTTATCATTGTTTTTATTTCTTCGTTACTTAAAACTTGATTCACTCTCGCTTTTTCCACGTTAAGTATTTTTCCTTTGAGAGGAAGTATCGCCTGATATCTCCTGTCCCTTCCCTGT
Organism: uncultured Planctomycetia bacterium; assembly: GCA_964415105.1. Lineage (GTDB taxonomy): Bacteria > Omnitrophota > Gorgyraeia > Tantalellales > Tantalellaceae > BS750m-G21. Next base: position 2,217 of record CAYPYT010000075.1, read on the forward strand.
TTCGCCGAACCTCCCGCGCTATCTCCTTCAACAAGATAAAGTTCCGTGAGTGAAGCGTCTTTTTCCGAACAATCCGCCAATTTCCCGGGCAAAGACCCGCTTTCTAAAGCGCCCTTTCGACGCGTTAATTCCCGCGCTTTTTTCGCCGCTTCTCTCGCTCTTGCCGCGGTGAGTGTCTTCTTTACGATTTTTCCGGCCGTCGCGGGGTTCTCTTCCAAATATATTCCGAGTGTTTCGTTAACCGCCGCTTCAACAATTCCTTCGACTTCGGAATTTCCCAGTTTTGTTTTCGTTTGTCCTTCAAATTGCGGATTTGGTATCTTTACGCTGATAACCGCCGTCATTCCTTCCCGGGTATCGTCTCCTGAAACATCTTCCCCTTTTACGAGTCCTCGAGTTTTTCCGTAATTTTTTATGGTTCTGGTAAGCGCGGACTTAAACCCCGTCAGATGCGTCCCGCCTTCCGTCGTGGAAATATTGTTGACGAAAGTATATATATTTTCGGAATATCCTTCGTTATACTGCATCGCTATTTCAAGGATCACGTCATCTTTTTCTTTTTCCAAATGAATAATTTTGCTGTGGAGCGGTTGTTTGTTTTTACTCATATGTTCAACAAAGGAAACGATACCTCCTTCATAGAAGAACGCCTCCTCTTTTTCCGTTCTTTCGTCTTTTATCGATATCTTCACTCCCTTATTTAAAAACGCGAGTTCCCTTAAGCGAACCGATAAAATATCAAAACTGAAAATCGTTGTTTCCTTAAAAATTTCTTCATCGGGCCTGAAAGTAACACTCGTCCCGGTTGTTTTTGTCTTCCCTAAAACTTTCACTTTTGACGCGGCCTTCCCTTTTTTATATTGCTGATGATGTATATTTCCGTCTCTTTTCACTTCGACTTCCAACCATTCACTAAGCCCGTTAACAACACTCACCCCGACACCGTGAAGTCCTCCGGACACTTTATACACACGATGATCAAATTTTCCGCCGGCATGAAGTGTGGTCATTACAACTTCAACCGCGGGTTTTTGAAGTTTCTCGTGCATGTCTACGGGGATCCCTCTTCCGTTATCTTTTACAGTGATACTTTCGTCCGCGTGTATAATAACGTCTATTTTATCGCAAAATCCGCCCATCACTTCGTCTATAGAGTTATCAACCACTTCAAAAACCAAATGATGAAGCCCTCTTTTTCCCGTGTCTCCTATATACATGGCGGGCCGTTTCCGGACGGCCTCTATCCCTTCCAGAACCTGAATAGTCGCCGCGTCATATTTTTTATTTTCTTTTTCTTTAACCATTATTTTTCCTTTCTACACTATTTACGGGCGCGCGCGCAGGACCGCCCCTACGAATGGCAATGCCCTTTTCCGTCATTAACGAGGTCGCCCCCACGAATGACCTACAAACCCCGCCAACATCCTCTTAATTCATCGTACGGGCACGGCATGCCGTGCCCCTACCACATTTGATCTTCAACAACTCCCACTCTGAATCTGATATCTTCCGCTTTTTTTCTTCCCTCATATTGCTCGTTAAATTTTTTTAACAGGATTCTTTTTTCAAGGGTCATCTTATACAGCCACACGGAATTTTCGACAACAATTACAAGTTTTCCTTTTTTAAAACTCACCGGCTGTGAGTGGTCTTTTGCTTCGTCTCCCGCGACGCTTTGCCACGCCGCTATCACGGCGCTTCCCTTCTTCGCCGCGCCTCCTTCAAGCTTTTTAAGAAAAGACCCGACAACATCCTTAATTCCCCCAGGTCCGCGTCTTTTTATCATAATCCCCGCTCTCTTAGTGAATAGTTTCCGCCTTTGGAAGTCTTCTTTTTTCTGTTTTCCTCTCAACATTCACTATCAAGTTGTCACTTGCATAGGAAGAATTACATATGTGTATTCTTCCCCTTTTCTGATAACTCCCGGTTTACTGGCATCGTTTACTTCAAAAATTATTTCTTCTTCCGATAAATTTCTAAGAACATCAGTCAAATATTTCGGATTAAAACCGATCTCTATTTCATCCGACCCCGAATACTCCGCCGAGATTTCCTCTTTAGACTCTCCCAAATAAGGTGTGTTTTTAGATATTGTCAGCCTTTTTTTCTTTATACTGAGTTTAACAGCCAAAGAATCCTGGTCTGTGAATATACTCGCGCGTCTTGTCGCCGATAAAAAATCTTCTCTTCCAACCCTTATTTCTTTTTCACTTTTCACAGGAATTACGTTTTTATAATTAGGATACTCTCCTTCTATCAATCTGGACAAAATAAAACTGTTCGGAAAAGAAAAAAGAACCTGATTGTCGCTGAATTTAATACCTACTTCCCCGTCTTCCGCCAGCAATCTCCTCACTTCCTGCGCGGTTTTTGTCGGGATTATAACTTCTCTGTCTATTAATGTCTTTTTGGGAAGTTTTTTTCTGCAAACAGCCAACCTTCTTCCGTCAGTCGCGGCAATGCAAATTTCATCTCCTTTTATAGTAAACAACATTCCATTTAAAACATACCTGGTGTCATCTTTACTTACCGCGAACTCTGTTAAATTCATCATTTCTCTAAGAGTGCTGTTTTCAATAACGATTGAATCTTTATCCTTAAATTCAGGGAGAAGCGGAAATTCTTCTTTAGGGAGCCCTATAATTCGAAACTGCGCTTTTCCGCTTTTGATGTTCACAAAATTGTTTTTCCTCATAGAAAGCGAGATCTCACTGTCTTCCGGAAAAGACCTTATTATATCGAAAAACTTTCGAGCCGGAATGGTTGTCGCTCCTTCTGTGATAATTTCAGCCGGAACTATGGAACAGATCCCTATATCAAGATCTGTAGCTGTTAATTTTAAACTGTCTTTGCCTGTTTCAAGTAAAACGTTCCCCAATATAGGAAGACTGCTTTTTTGGGAAACCGCGTTTTGTACAGTTTGAATACCCTCTGATAAGTTGGCTTTTGAGATCGTTAGTTCCATTTCATCCTCCTGTTAAAGATGAAGGTCATAATAAAAAGTTTATTAGACCTTTTTTGTTCAAATAACCTTGATTTGGGAGCTCTATTGATACTTTTAGTTTTGTTCTGAAAATTTTAAAAAAATAGTCGTAGTAATAAAAGGGGCTGTGAATATGTGGATAACCTTGCAAGACCCTAAAAATAAATAAGATACAATAATAACAACTTGTGGATAACTATCTATGTAAAAAAAAGATATCCACAAGTAAAATAAAGATGTAAAAGAACGAAAGAACGGGCACCATTAACAAAATACCCCGAGTTCAACCTCGTAGGTTGGTAGTAAAGAACACTACCAACCTACGAGGTTGAACTCCCACTATCTATCACCCGAAATCTGCCAACCCTGAGGGCTATCCCGCAATCAGTTCTCGGAGTTTTTGTACTACCCCTCGAGTTTTTTCTTCGGTTTTAAGTTCATTCCCTATTTTATCGCACGCGTGCAATACTGTCGTATGGTCTCTTCCCCCGAAAAAAGTGCCGATGTCGGGGAAAGAATGGTCTGTCATTTCCCGAGTGAGAAACATCGCGAGCTGTCTGGGATAAGAAATGGAGCGAGTTCTTTTTTTTGTTAACATGTGCTCTTTTGAGATATTAAAGAAAGAAGAAACGGTTTTTTGTATGAGATCTATCGATATTTTTTTTTCTTCCTGAGAGATCATGTCTTTTAAAACTTCTTTCGCGAGAGGAACACTAACGGCTTCTCCCGTAAGCTTCGCGTAAGCGACGACGCGGATAAAAGCTCCTTCCATTTCGCGTATATTTGTTTTTATATGTTCCGCGAGGAAATATAAAACATCTTTCGAAACTTGTTGAGAAGTGCTTTCCCCTTTTTTTTCCATAATCGCGATTCTTGTTTCGAAATCCGGAAGATTGATATCCGCGATCAAACCCCACGCGAAACGGGAGATCAAGCGCTCTTCCAGACTTTTGATTTCTCGGGGGGAG
>CAYPYT010000076.1:0-6162 GCA_964415105.1 uncultured Planctomycetia bacterium
CCCAGAAACTCTGAGTCGGACAAAGGGTTTATGATTTTTTTTCTTCTTTGGGAAAAGGCTTTACGGATGATCTTAAACATCAGTTCGGCGTTTTTGACTTTAATGCTTGGGGATGTTAAAATTTTAAGTTCTAAGAGACATGATTCTACTTTTGGTTTGGGATAAAACGAATTTTTTTTTATTCTAAAGAGTTTTGTCCCTTTCGTATAAAACTGCGTGAAACAGCTTAACGCGCCGTATGTTTTTGAACCGGGCGGAGCAATTACACGGTCCGCCACTTCTTCCTGCAAAACCAGATAAAACGTATCGATATGTTGTCTTTGGTCAATGATTTTAGCAATGAGGGGGGTGGTTATGCAGTACGGGATATTGCCGTAAACGATCACTTTCCGCGCGTTGGCTATTAAGGCGGATATATCCAACTCTAAAATATCACCCTGAATAAATTTAATATTTTTTTCTTTGCCGAAGAGAGGGCTCATGATCCGGCAGATCCGCTCATCTTTTTCAAGGGCGAAAAGTGTCCCGCATTTATCGGCCAAAGAAAACGACATTACGCCAAAACCCGCGCCGACTTCTACAATCGTAGCATCTTTTTCAAGCGGTAAACTTTTTAAAATTTTGTCACGGACATTCTTATCAATTAAAAAATTCTGGCCTAGTTTTTTGTTAGGCGAAAACCCGTTTTCTTTCCATATTTGTTTAAGTTGAGTTAAATCCATGGGTTATTTGTAAAAACGGTGAGATTTTAGATTGAACGTGACCAGACTAATGAGAATATTTCAAATCTCCGTATAAAAAATGACCTCCCGACCTAAACCTTTCGGTTGATCCCGAGGGATTTTTCAGCCAGGAGGTACCTTTTATATCAACTTTATTCATTAGCGCAATCCATTAGACTTTACAATTTGTATTTGTATTTGTCAAACTCAAAACTAACTTTTTTAATAATATTTTTTACTGTCGCCATAAACGCACATATTATAATTGCTTTTTACCCTATGACAAATCTCCGAATATGGTCTTTCGTCCGCTATTTGATTCCAATCTCCACATTTTTTCTTTAGCGCCCAACAACAATAATCAACAGCCTGCAATCCATAGCTTAAGGCCGAAGAAGAATGTAATAAATGATACTTTATCTTTTTATGTTCCACTATCTCACTTAAAGTTTCTTTAATACCTTTTTCCATTGCCCCTCTTTTTTTTCTATTTGGCACATTATCCATAAAAATGCTTATTTTTGATAAATCACTATATCGGCTTATAACATGATTCAAAAGAATCCCATATATTTTCTTGTACAATTTAATCTCATCGCGCAACACCGGATTAATTTTTGTTTTCTCAACGACTACCGAATCAATTTCGTAACCCTCAGATTCCCCTAAAACCTTAAATACTTCATTCCTTATTCGTTGCTTATTTTCGGTCGCATGAAAATATCCAGGATCCAAATTTGTTTGTTTTTGCATTAATTTTCTTTCAAGCTCACAAAGATTATAGTGAATCAAATATGGGTTCCGTGTTGTCAACGCTGTGTAAATAAGATATTTGGATCCTTTTTCGGAAAAGGTATAATTTCCACTTTCATCCAAATATATAAATATCATCAGCACTCTTTATGCTTAATGCATTTTTTAACGTAATTTAATCCTACGTTTTTAACATCTTGATCCGCTAAACAGCTTTAATCGCCCGAACGGCTAATTTAATCGCTTGCGCCATTGATTCGGGATTCGCTATTCCTTTTCCGGCTATGTCGAAAGCCGTGCCGTGATCCGGTGACGTTCTTATGTGGGCGAGACCTAAGGTCATATTAACACCGCTGTCAAAATGTATCATTTTAAAGGGCGCGAGGGCCTGATCATGATACATCGCGACGACGATATCGATCTCTTTACGATACGCTTTATAGAACAGAGTATCCGCCGGCATGGGAAGCGTAATATTTTCATATTTCTTCTTCGCTGATAGGACAGCCGGAGTTATCATCTCTATTTCTTCACGTCCTATCTCTCCGCCTTCGCCGGCATGCGGATTTAACGCGCATACCCCGATCTTCGGATCTTTCCGGGCGCATATCAAATTACGGTTTTCAATCACCTGAAGGAGCGTATCCCGAATAAGCTGTTTACTTAATTTAGGCGCGACATCTTTAAGCGGAATATGTCTTGTAACGGGCACTACGCTAAAATCTTCCCCCACCATGACCATAGTTACTAAATTTGAAGAATACGCTTCAGCAAGATATTCAGTATGACCCCGAAATCCCGGTTTTACACCGGCAATCGTTTCTTTGCAAATAGGCGCCGTCACCATCGCTCTCGGCGCTTTATCGGAAGGATCGCGCATAAGCTTGACCGCGAAAGCTAAACAATCCAATGCTTTTTGGGCGCCTTCTTTTGTGGGAACACCCGGCTTAATTTTTCCGAGAAAAGGCGACGGATCTATAATATTCATAACGCCTTCTTTTAAAATAATTTCCGGTTGTCTCAAGCGATCAATTTTTTGTACCGCAAGTTCGCCTTGAAAAGACATCTTTTTCGCGGCCGCGATGATACCAGCTTCGTCCCCTATTACAGCAAAAACGGCAAGATCCATTATCTCGGATCTTGCCATTGATTTTACGATAATTTCAGGTCCGATTCCCGCGGGATCGCCCATTGTAATAAAAATTCGAGGTTTACTTGTAGTCAATATACGCATTTTCTCTTTTTTCTTTAAGCCACTCCATCAATTTTTCTTCAAATCTCTTCATGTATAACTGTTCTCTTAGAAAATCACTTACCTCCGCGAATCCAAGGGTTCTGGGAGTCTGTATTTCTTCTATCAAAAAGACATGGAACCCGATATGTGTTTCGACAATGTCCGAAAGTTTTCCGACTTCCGTCGAAAAGATCGCTTCTTCCATTTCTTCCAGCACCTGTCCGCGCGAAACATACCCCATATCCCCGCCTGCTTCGGCGTATGGACCTTCCGAAGCTTCTTTCGCGAAATCCGTGAAATTTCTTCCGCTTTCCAATTCTTTAACGATTCCGGCTATTTTTGCTTTATCCATTTCTCTATCTTTTGTCTTACGGATCATGATACTCCGAACCTTGACTTTGTGCGGAGCCACAAACTTTTCCTTATTTTTATTGTACAGTTCTTTTGTTTCAACGGGAGTAATAATGATTTTCGCGGAAACTTCTTTTTCTACAAATGCCTGGGCAAGCATTTGTTCGCGTATCTCCTTATTAAACTCACTTAAATTAGTCCCTTTCGCGTTAAGCACCTGAAGAAATGTTTCTTCAGAATCATAATATTCCTTCACTTTGTCTATTCGACGCTTTAATTCTTCTTCGTCAATTTCCATTTCCGCGTTCTTGGCGAGACTGATCGTAAGTTTCGAATTTATAAGCTGTTCAAGAAGACCGGCCCTTGCCGTTTCCAACTGCCTTTCAAGCTCTTTGCCTTCATAAGTGGTTACAAAGTTCTTTTCTATCGGCGTAAATATTCTGTCAAAATCTCTCTGCGTCACAACTTCTTCGTTAACGACCACTAAAACCTTATCCACAATTTCAGCGCGCGCGGAACTTACGCCTGAAAGCGAAAAACTTATGAATACCGTTACGTATATCAGATTTCTAAAACTTTTTCTAAAACCCATCTCTACCTCCTATTTAACCGTTCAAAAAAAAACATCAATCTTACCGCCAGCCTCACGGATTAACCCGCGGGGTCGGCGGCAAATGTACCGAACAATCATTTTTCACCTTGAGAGGATTGCCGCGTCTGTTTCCGATTCTGTCAACACTTCATCATTTATTGAAATAACCGTCTCACCTTTAAGTCTTTCGATCAGATCTTTTAAAAGTTTTTTGTGTTTTGAAACATAAAGTGTCTGACGAATATCTTCGGTCACTTCATCTATCGGTTTTAATTCCTGCGGTTTTCGATCCGTCAATTTTATTAAATGAAACCCTAACTTTGTTTTTACCACCGGGGTCACTTCCCCGATCTCCAAACCGCCGCATGCCTCCTCAAATTTCGGCATGAGCTGTCCTTTCGCGAAATAACCGATATCTCCGCCTCTCTGAGCCGTCGGATCAAGCGATTTGGTTTTAGCTGTTTCTTCAAAATCCGCCCCGGCTTGAAGCGTGTCAAAAATATCTTCCGCCTCTTTACGCGAAAATACCAAAATATGAGACGCCCGCATAACTTCCGGCTCCATATATTTAGGTTGATTCGCGTAATAAAAATTGACGATTTCTTCGTCGGTGACATCAACAACATCGTCAACTTCGTCTTTCAGTAACCTAGCCACTAAAATTTTTTTTCTGGCCTCTTCCATTACTTTCTTTACATCTTTATCGGCATAGACCTTTTTTCTTACGGCCTCCTGATACAATAACGTGTTGTTTACCAATTCTTCAAGATATTCTTTTTTTCGCTTGCTTATTATTTCCCTATACTGCGCCGGAAGATTGGAAATACGCTCATTAAAGTCCGCCATCGTTATCTTCCGGTTCCCAATGACAGCAAGAACAACATTTTCTTCCGATGCCCTCCCGCATCCGGCCAAAACCAAAAGAAAACATCCCCCTAAACATAATTTTAAGAAAAAATAATTTTTTTTCATATTAAAACTCCAAAAACTACTCTCCATATCCGCGACTATCGAAACCGGCACCAATAAAATGCATTATATCATATAATGATACCAATTTCTAATTTTTGCTCCAAATCCTCCGCCGCCGAACCACCAGCATCCTCGTAGGTTAGTGGTGGCTCCCCACACCACTAACCTACGAGGTTGCTGGTGGAAAGGTTGCTGGCGGTCCCGCCCGATTTTAAAACAATTTTCCTCTCCTAAAAAAAACAGATTATTTCTTATCACTCAACCCCACCTAAATTTCTTTAATCGACGGCAAACTGTTGCATCACGGGGTCAGTGCATCACGGGGTCAGGGCTTGACATTTGACATTTTTTTAGATCAATTTAGCAGATTCAGTTTTGTCAAATATCAAGCCCTGACCCTCTTGTCTTCCGTTAATATAAACAATTCCATCAGGAATTCGTTTTTCATTTCCAACAATTTCTAACTGATTAACAAATTTATAAATATTATAATCTCTACCATATTCTGCCTTAGGTTCCGCTATAATCGCATCTAAATCAGGGCTGGCAAATTGAGCATCTAAACCGGCGTAGTCAATTAACTCAATGTGAATGTCTTTTTGATTACGGTCTTCTCGTTTTAAAATAAACCCATCCGACAACCATCGCATAATAGTTTTATTGCTTTCATAAAGATCTGAAGCAGGTAATGTTTTGAGTTGAAGAACAATCGATTTAGCTTCATTTACGGTGAGTTGTTCGCTTGCGTATTTAGTACGCAGATAATTCAACAAATCTTCTTCAATCAATACTTCATCAACGGAGCGCATAATAGACTTGCCCAAATGATGAGGGAATTTTTCATTTTCCAACAACTCAATAAATGCTTTCTCTAATTTTTCTTCAGTAAATTTCATTATTCCGACTTCCTCAATCTATTAATATCATTTTCAATTTCTTTAAGGCTTTGTTCGTGTTCTATTTGCTTTTGTGAAATACTATGTTTTTCAAATTCCACACCTGCTTTTTTCACTGCCATTTCGTGGCTTATTTTCCCGGCATGGTTAAGCAATTCTCTTCCATTGACCTGCATGATTGCATCCAGTTGTTGAATCCAGTCTTTCATATACATCGGAGTTTGTTGTTGCGCCATGGTTTCGGCAAAGGCTAAATATTGCTCAACCAGTAAACCAAGCAGTTTCATTTCATCTTCTGTTAGATAATTTTTGGCAACAATTACTTCCGCTTTTTTTGGGGCGACACTGTTTTTTTTGTCGTAGGATTGCATGCCAAGTAGCGGAAGATTTGCATCTACTCGCCTATAGACTAATTCAGCGGCAGTTTGCTGACTGATAGCCCACAGCAATTTATTCTGCACTATTTTAAAGAACTCAATAGTTTTTTCATCTTTAGGATCGTAATCAATGCTGGTTGTATAGATGTCTTTGATTTTCTGATAAAAAAACCGCTCAGAAACCCGTATTTCCCGAATCCGATCCTGCAAATCGTTGAAATAATTCATGGAATTGCCCGATTTAAAACGGTCGTCATTAAGAGCA
>CAYPYT010000077.1:0-6139 GCA_964415105.1 uncultured Planctomycetia bacterium
CAGCGACATAGATTATAACGTTTTTTAATTAAATGTCAAGCCAAATCATAAAAACACGTTACATGTTTCACTCCGCGCGTTTTATCCTCGAAAAATTACCACCAAAAGAAGAACAATAAAAACTCCCGAAAAAATATAAAAATCATTGAAATAAAAAAAATCGGAGACTTTATCTGAAAATGTATCCCCCACGAGACTGCTGACTAATCTTTTAGGTTTTGTACTGACCTTTTCAATTTTCGGTGTTTTTTTTATAAAAGGTTTTTGTTTGTTTTTAATTTTCGCGTCTATCTCCGCCCGTATCGCGTCTATCTGCTCTTTTTGAAAACGTAACAGTTCTCCCGCTATTTTGTATGCCGGAATAACTCCCGCGTCAACAAAATCTATAATTTCATCGGCATCAATACCCAAATAATCGACAAGCTCTGATAATGTAAACAATTTTTTAGGCATATCATCCTTTTATTTTACCGTCTGTGATCCACGCGTCGACTTTGGAACGTTCAAATATCCATTCTTTTCCGTCTTTACTGCCCGGAAGCATACCGTCACTTACCCAGTCTTTGATCTTATCCGCGTCCACTTCCAGATATTCCGCGAGTTCCTTGATATTCATTCTCTCTTCTTCAGAAATATTTTCGTTCGAAGAAACGCCTACCATATGAATTCGTCCGTTCAGAACAGCTCCTTCGGAAATCGATAATCTCGCGGTTTCAATGTCCCCATTAAGCCGCGCGCTCGATTCCAGTCTCAAAACATTTGAGGCCTTAATATTCCCGGTAACATTACCCGCTACAGAAATATCTTCACCTGTGATATTAGCTTTTATATCCGCCCTCTTGCCGATCATAAGCGAACCCTTGGTATCCAAAGTACCTTCAAATCTTCCGCTGATCCTAAGGTTCACAGGATCATCAAAACGCAAAGTACCCTGCATACTCGCGTTCACATCCAAAATTTTTTCTTCAGCCTGCAATTCCCGCACTTCATTTTTTCTCCGCCTCATATCCCCTCCTTGATTATTATACAATTATTCACCCCGCCAATATTCTCGTAGGTTGGTAGCGCTCTCTCTTCCATTCTACGAGGTTGTTGGCGAACGATTCACTCTTAACTACATCACACGGTCGGACGCAAGGACCGCCCCTACGAAAATCAACAAACTCTGCCAACATCCTCCATCACATTGTAGGGGCACGGCATGCCGTGCCCCTACGATGTTGGCGAACGATTCACGATTCATTCCCATTTTACTTCTTTTACGTCCGGAAGTGAAGATATTTCAGTTAATATGTCTTTCTGATAGTACCGAGCTAAAATAATATCAAAAATAAGTTCCCTTTCTCCGTTTACCTTTTTGGTCACAATGTTTTTTACTCTGCCGCCGTATATGTCAATCATATTTTTGATATCGTCTTTTTCTTTAGCGTCTACGTTTTCAAATACTGTAACTTTTAGTTTCTTACCGCGCTTCTTAAGCGTCATCCTTTCTTCCACTCTCGAAAGAATGAGAACTGCTAAGCTAACGACAGTAGTCATTACCGCCGCTTCATACATAGCCGCCCCGATTGAAAGTCCTATCGCGGCAACAGCCCAAATGCTTGCCGCCGTGGTCAAGCCCCGAATTGAAGCCCCGTATCGTATTATCGCGCCGGCTCCCAGAAATCCGATACCGGTCACAACACCCGCGGCGATCCGGGAAGGATCCGTCTCCCCGACATGGCCATAATTAACCGCCACGACAATAGAAGTCATCATAAAGAGAGTCGATCCGACGCAGACTAAAATGTGTGTTCTCAGACCCGCCGCGCATCCGTGTATTTCCCTTTCGGTCCCAATAAGCCCGCCAAGAAGCGCTGATAGCAATATCCGTATCAACATCGTCAAACTTGCCATACTTTCTCCTCTTTTATCAACCGCAAGACTTCCGCGAAACACCGTTTTTTCGTCATTCCCGCGCCACTTGTTGTCTTTACCGCTTGCGAAATACTTCGTGTCACTTTTGTCATTCTCTCGCCCCCCGTTGTCTATCCCTCGCCCCTTGTTGTCATTCCCTCGCCCCTTGTTGTCATTCCCGCGCAGGCGGGAATCTCTGTGACAATCCCCCTCATTTGAGCGTTGACGAAGTTCTTTTTATTATACACCATAAAGCAAAATTATGCACTTTTCGAACGGGACATTTTATAAAAGTGTCTTTTTCCCGGCAAGTTTGTAATATTTCTCCCCTGCGAACGCGATCATAGCGGCATTATCTCCGCAATATTTTTTCTTCGGCAGGTATAATTCAATTTTATTTTTTTCAGACAAAGCGCGCAGTCTTTTACGAAGCACACCATTATTTACAACTCCTCCCCCGACAGCAAGCCTTTTAACTCCGGTATGTTTTAAAGCACGGGAAATTTTCTTTTCTACAACGTCAACTACCGCTTCCTGAAAAGAAAAACATATCTTATTTTTTTCCTTTTCAGTTTTCGAAGATGCCCGCCAATAGTACATAACCGCTGTTTTCAGCCCGCTAAAACTGAAATCCAGATGATCCGCCGAGCTTTTCAAGAGCGCGCGGGGAAAAGGTATTATATCGTCCCCATCAAACGCCTCGGCTCTTTTTTCAACAATCGGACCGCCCGGATAACCAAGCCCAAGGATTTTCGCGACTTTATCAAAAGCTTCTCCTGCCGCGTCATCCTTTGTCCTGCCGATAAGAGCAAAATCTTCCAGACTTTTGCAATGGTAGAGGCTCGTATGCCCGCCCGAAATTACCGCGCCGACAAACGGGAAAGTTTGCATGTCCGTATCTTTCTCATCCAAAAAACACGACAAGATGTGACCAAAGACATGATTTACTCCTATAATAGGAATATTCCCGGCGAAACTGACAGCTTTAGCGAAAGCTGTTCCCACAAGCAAAGAACCCGGAAGCCCCGGAGAGTCGGTAACAGCGATAAGATCAATATCCTTAACACGTTTTTTCGCGTCCTCTAACGCTTCTTTACAAACCGAAAAAATATATTCAACATGATATCGTGAGGCAATTTCCGGCACGACTCCGCCGTACCGCGCGTGAAGATGAACACTGGAAGAGACTCTTGAGGAAAGAACCCGGCCGTCATCCATAACCGCCGCGGCAGTTTCATCACAAGAAGTTTCTATCCCCATCGTAACCATGCTTTTTTTCCTCAAGAGTTGTTTCCGTTTGGATTTTTCTTTTCTAAACTTATCATTTCCGATAAAAGTACAAATTTAACGCCCTCTTTTTTCATTATAGGAACTGTTTCATGGAGAACTTTCACCGTTAAACTTCTATCATGTCCGATCGCTATCACATATCCTTTAGAAAACGCCAACTCTTTTAATTTATCCATCTGGGCGCGGATATATTCTTTATCGGATTTATTGTCGATAAAAATATCTCTTTTCACGCGAATAACACCGGTTTCCTCGGCAACCGATTCCGATACCGATTTTTCCGTGGTAAAAGAATCCAGAAAAAACATATTTTTATTTTTCAGCAGAGTAAAAACTTTTGTCATTAAACGCTCGTTTCCCGTCGCCTTTGACCCCATATGATTTGACACTCCTTCTGCCGAAGGAACGGACTTAAAAGCGACCATCACATTCTTTTTGATTTCCGCGTCAGTCATATCACAAGTGATAGTGTTTTTTTCTAAAGATTCCGTCGTTTTTTCCGGCTCCATAGGCAAATGTATGATCGTTTCAAACCCGTTTTCTTTCGCGAAAGAACATACCGTTTCGGTGTAAGGCGCGTTTGGAAGAACGGCTAAGGTAATTGGGGTTTTTAAATTTTTTAACTCTCTCAGATTTTTTTTCGTATACCCGAAATCATCCAGAACCAGCGCGATCACGGCGTCATTTTTAACCGCCGGCGCGAGTTTATTTGACTCTTGACGTTTTGACGCCTCTTGAGGCGAATTTTCAATCGCCTCTTCCAATGTATCTTCCATCCAATCCGGAAGAACATTATTCACTCTAGTCTTAAGAACCGGCCTATCCTTATAAAAAACTTCAAAATCCATAACAGCCGTATTTTTGTCAAAATAAAACAAGCTTTCATGCAAATGAAACTTTTTAAAATTTTCAAGGCCGGTTTCAACCTGTTTTAAAATCCGCGACGCCGGCGCTGTTTTATCAAGACTAAAAACATAAGAAACAGTCTCCGCGCGCAAACGAGATTCAGTCCATTTTGTTTCTTTACGCGAAATTATATCTTTGCTAGAAACCCCGAAATCTTTTAAAGCGTCGAGGATCGAATTTTCGACCCGTAAAACGTCTTTATTTATATCGTTAGTTCTAAATACAAACCGTCCCGCGGTAAAAAGCACTAATCCCATGACCAATAATGTTATTACGCGCCGCTTCATATATTCACCTTTAAATCAGCCTCACGGGTTATCCCGCGTTGTAATTCGTATGCCGCCGTAAGGAATCCTCGACGGAGGCGTTAGTACTCCGTCTGGCACTCAAATGAGGAGTATTTTAAATTACAGCTCCCCGCTTAAAGCATGCGGGGACAAGCTTCGCGAGGATGACAAAAGGGAGGTGCCATTCCCGCGTCCCTTGTCATTCCCCGTACCCCTTGGTGTTACTCCCGCGCCCTTGGTGTCATTCCCGCGCGCCTTAGTGTCATTCCCGCGCAGGCGGGAATCTCTGTGACAGTACCCCTCATTTAAACGCTGACGAAATACTATTCCCCGGCCCCCTCAAGCGGGTTTTCCTTATGTCCTTCAAAAATACTTATTCCTTTAAGCACACTAACCGCCGTTTGAATTTGATTATCGTATTCAGATCCGGCCATTTTTTCTTCTTTCGGTGTTTTTCCTTCTATTTTTTCAAAAATTTCAAACTCAAGTTTTTCGTCTTCCGATTGAATTTTTTCCGCGGATAGTTCTCTTCTCTCAACATAAATATCCGGAGCAAGACCTTTATTCCGTAAATTTCCCCCTCGCGGCGTAAAATATGCCGCTGTCGTTAACCTCAGCGCGGATTTATCTTCCAGAGGTATTACCGTTTGAACCGAGCCCTTACCAAACGTCCGCTCTCCGATAATTAAACCCCGCCCATTATCTTTCATGGCTCCGGCAAATATTTCCGCCGCGCTCGCGGAAGTTTTATCCACAATAACAGCTAATCGAATATCTCCGTATTTGGATTCTTTTTCAGATTTAAAATCCACTCTTTTAACAGGAGTCCTGCCTTCAATATACACGATCAAAAGACCCTTGCTCAAAAATAAATTTGATACTTCGATGGCGGAATCAAGAAGCCCTCCGGGGTTATTGCGAATATCGAGAATGAGATTCCTCATCCCTTTTTTCCTGAGTTCACAAATAACTTTGTCTAAATCGTCAACCGTTTTCTCCTGAAATTCTGAAATTTTTATATAACCTATATCTCCTTCAATTATTTTTTCGTCTTTTACGCTTTGCAGTTTTATTATCGCCCGCGTTATTGTAAACGCCAATATCTTGTCAGTGCCTTCTCGAACGACCGTCAATTTTACCTTTGTCCCCGCCCGGCCCCTAAGCTTTTTTATCGCTTCGTCAAAAGCCATATCGCGCGTTATTTCATCTTCAATTTTTACTATTTTGTCCCCGGCTTTGATCCCTGCTGAAAAAGCGGGAGTCGCCTCCAAAGTCGTAATAACCGTAAGCATACTGTCTTCAATACCGACACTGATCCCAATCCCGCCGAATTCACCTTTGGTCTCAGCCGTCATATCTTCAAAACTCTCCGGATCTAAAAACTGGTTATACCCGCCCAGAGTTTTCATCATTCCTCGAATCGCGCCGTATACCAGATCCTTAACCTGAACTGATTCGATATAATCGGCCCCAATCAAAGTTATCGCGTCCGCGAAAAGCTGAATTTCTTTAAATAACTCTTTACTATCGTCAATAAATCGATCAGTTTCAGCGCGAGCAATAACCGCGGTTCCCATCATAAGCGTTAGAACGATCCCCACCCACACTGTTCTTTTCATCATTCTCTCCGCATTGTAAATATGGATAACAAAACATGCCGCGATCGAATCACTCGGGCAAACTAATAGTCCGTCAACCCTTAAATAAGGAGTATTTTATATTACAGATCCCCGCATCCGCGAGGATGACAAAAGGGGGTT
>CAYPYT010000078.1:0-3964 GCA_964415105.1 uncultured Planctomycetia bacterium
GACGCTTTTTGACTTTCGATCATTTTCGCGACAGCCTCCAGCGTGCCTCCCGTGGCGATCAAATCGTCTACTATGAGCCAATTTTTACCGGGAAGAAGATCTGATTTATGTATTTCAAGTGTCGCTTCGCCGTATTCAAGAGAATAACTCTGTCCGATAATATCTCCCGGAAGTTTACCTTTTTTCCGAGCCAACACTAAAGGTAAAGATCTTTTTAACGCGAAAGGAGCTCCGACAATAAACCCGCGGCTTTCAATAGCAACAACCCCGTCTATTCGCGTGTCTTTATAAAGTTCGTTCATTTCATCAAGAACATACTGAAAAGCTACGGGGTTCGTAAAAATACTTGTGACGTCATAAAAAAGTATTCCGGGTTTTGGGAAATTCTTCACTTTTCGTATCGCGTTGTCAAGATTCATTGTTTCCTCCTCAAGGTCTTAGAACAATCCCCAAAACCGGTCATGAAGCGACAGAAAAAGACCGCCGAACACCAGTGATATCATACCCATAAGTTTTATCAGGATGTTCATTGAGGGACCTGTAGTATCTTTGAACGGGTCGCCCACAGTATCTCCCACAACAGCGGCCGCGTGAACAGGTGTTCCTTTACCGCCTAAATTACCTTCTTCGATCCATTTCTTCGCGTTATCCCAAGCGCCGCCTCCGTTGGCCATCATTATGCCGAGAAGAACTCCCGAGACGGTCGCTCCCGCGAGAAATCCGCCGAGAGCTTCAACACCTAAAAGCGTTCCTACAAGAAAAGGACTGACGATCGCTACGACTCCGGGAAGTATCATTTCCTTAAGAGCGCTTTTTGTCGCGATGTCAATACAGGTTTGAGTATCGGGTTTGGCAGTACCTTTCATAAGACCTTTGATTTCACGAAACTGTCTGCGGATCTCCTGAACGATTTTGTCCGCCGCTCTGCCGACGGATTTAAGGGTCATAGCCGCGAAAGAAAAAGGCACAAGAGCGCCGATGAAAAGACCCGCGACCGGCAGTGGTTTTATGAGGTCAATAGAGGTCAGCCCCGTAACTTTTTGAAACGCCGCGAAAAGCGCGAGTGCGGTAAGCGCGGCCGAACCTATGGCAAACCCTTTGCCGATAGCGGCTGTCGTGTTTCCGAGAGAATCAAGTTTGTCCGTAATTTTTCGCACACTTTTATCCAATCCCGCCATTTCCGCGATGCCGCCCGCGTTATCCGCTATCGGGCCGTAAGAATCGGTTGACATTACGATCCCGATCGTGCAGAGCATACCGACTGCCGCCAGTCCTATACCGTAAAGCCCCGCGAAGTGATGAGAGGCGAGCATCGCGATAGTGATCGTTATGACCGGCGCGATCGTGCTTTCAAAACCAACCGCGAGTCCTGATACGATCGTTGTTGCCGGGCCCGATTTTGATTGGTGAGCTATGTCTCTTATGGGTTTCGCGGAGGTGAAATATTCGCTTTCCAATCCGATAAGAATACCCGCCGCCAGTCCCGATAGTATTGCCCAAAACTGGTTGATGCCGCCGAACATTATCTTTGAGGTAAAATACGCGCCGGCAAGAAAAAGGAGCGACGCGATAAACGTTGAGTTTCTCAGCGCGGTTTGCGCGTTAAGGTTTTTTAAAAGACTCATTGAAAGTACTCCGAGCATAGAAGCGACAAGCCCGATCGTGATAAGAATTACAGGAAAAGACATAGCTTGAAAAGGGTTTACCATAACCGCTCCGATCGCCATGGTCGCGATCACCGAGCCTACGTATGACTCAAAAAGATCCGCGCCCATTCCCGCGGTATCGCCCACATTGTCGCCTACATTATCCGCTATAACACCCGGGTTTCTCGGATCGTCTTCCGGAATGCCGGCTTCGATCTTGCCGACAAGGTCCGAACCCATGTCCGCCGCTTTGGTAAAAATACCTCCGCCCACGCGCGCGAAAAGAGCGATGGAACTCGCGCCAAGCGCGAACCCCGTGATTATCGACGTATCTTTCGTAACCATAAACCATACCCCTATACCCAAAACACCGAGCGCCGCGACAGTGATACCCATTACGGACCCGCCCCTAAACGCGACAATAAGCGCTTCACCGGCACCTCCTGTGCGTGCCGCTTCACAGGTTCTGGCACTCGAACGGGTGGCCGCTTTCATGCCGATAAATCCCGCCAGCATGGAACAAAAAGCCCCGGACGCGTACGCGATCGCGGTATATAGAGAAAGAAACGATGCAATAACGGCAAATATTATTGTCACAAAAATAAATATTATCCGGTACTCATCTTTCAAAAAGATCATCGCGCCTTTATGAACTTCATAAGAGATATCGCGCATTTTATCAAGACCTTCCGGCTTTTTCAAAAGCACGATGAATGTTAATACCGCGAAAATAAGACCGACAACTCCGAGCAAAGGAACCAAAATCATTTGAGTACTCCTTTTTTTGTTTGAACCGTAAACAGAAAATTTACAAAAATTTACCAACTTGAAACGATATATGCCGGATCATCAAGCTCCGAAACACCAACCTCGTAGGTTGGTGTTTCGGCATGACAAGAAAAGTGTTAAAAAAACCGCATAGATGTTTTGCCGTAAGCGTCAAAATTAGATGACACAGTAGCATATGTTGAAGAAATTTTCAATAGGAAATTGCCGAATTCCCCCACTTTTCGCAAGGGCAGACCCACGCGCGCCCTTTTCTCTACTCGATGCCCGCGAGCGTCGCGCTGATATATTTCAGAATTTCGGCAGGCCAGATAAATTTCGATAGAACTCTGGCGGCGCCTTCTTTTTTTGCCTGTTCGACGAGTTCGTTTGAAATGAAAGCGGTAAGTAGAAAAACTATCATGCGCGGTTTGAGTTTTTTTATGTGTTTAAGCAGTTCTAACCCGTTCATATTGGGCATTTTAAAATCAATGATTGCCATAACAAAATCAGTTTTTTTAATGATCTCCAACGCTTCAAGCGGATTAATGGAGTAGCTGACATCGTAATTTGAGCCTAACGTCAACACGTCAGACAGGGATTCACACATGTCTTTATCATCGTCAACCAAAAGGATCCGCGGTTTATTGTTGCTCTCTTTTTGTTTCATTTTTTTATCTTTTTCGCGGTTTTAAGTTCAACAACAAAACAAGTGCCTTTACCGCTTGTTTTTTCGAGATACAATTTTCCATCGTTAGTTTCGACAATGGATTTCGCTATTGGAAGCCCCAGCCCCGTTCCTGTGATCTTTGATGAGGAAAACAGATGAAAGATAGTATCTCGAACATTTTCCGGTATCCCTATCCCCGTATCAGAGACGCGGATGTTTACGATAGAGTTATTGGAAGTACAAAAACTTTCCACAGTGAGCGTTCCGTTAATATTCATAGCCTCAATCGCGTTTAAAATTAAATTGCGAAGCACACTGTAAAGCTGATGGAAATCCATGAATACAAATAAAAACTCTTCATCCTTAAAAGAAACTTTGGTCGTGATGTCCTCAGGTATAGCCATATCTTTGATAACTTCTTCAACACATTCTTTAATGGAAATGGTCGTTGAAATTTCAGCTTTCACGCGTGAATAGCTTAAAATGCTTTCAAGAATATTGCTGGTAAGCTTTATCTTGTTTTCCAGCATTTGAAGACGGTTTTCAAACAATTTTTTATCTTTCATGCCTTCATTTCGCAGAAGGAACACATGGTTGCTGATAACGCTTATAGGTGTCCGTAATTCGTGGGCGATCTGACCGGCTAATTTACCGAGAACGGCAAGTTTATCTCTCGTTGCCATCTTTTGACTTAAAAGCTCTATTTGCCGTGTCTTTAATTTTACCCGCACATTGAGAGACACAACCCATAAAAGGCTCATCATCAAAAGCATTATCCCCGTGATCGTACCGATCGCGATCGATACCGGCTTCCATGGTATAAGGTTCGCGGTGATATTGTGAGGGGGTGTAATCGCCGTTATTCGTCCGGACTTTTTAACGG
>CAYPYT010000078.1:4064-6059 GCA_964415105.1 uncultured Planctomycetia bacterium
GCGGTGATATTGTGAGGGGGTGTAATCGCCGTTATTCGTCCGGACTTTTTAACGGCATTAGAGGCGCCTTGAACTTCTGCCGTATGAAAGATACCCGTTAAGAGGAAAAGTATAAAGAGGGAGTATAAGATTTTTTTTGTATTCACTCAATAACCTCACATATTACTGCCGGATAGGCTCGCGCCCGTCATCGTAGGGGGCACGGCATGCCGTACCCTTATAATGACGGACGCGAGCCTGCCGGAGAGGAGTATTTGAAATCTAACTTTACTTCACAACTCCACAATTATATATGGGAGCGCCGTTATATGCAAGTTTATTAAAGCGCGGCGAAAAAAAACGAAACGGTCACAAAGGGGTTTCCATTGCGCGGGAATTGAAGTATAATAAAAACCGTTTTGGAGAACACTGTCTGTTTCTTGTTTACGATCAGTACCGGGAGGTATTTATGGATATCAAAAATCTTGAAAAACTGCCTGTCAAGATTCAAAATGTTGTTGTTTCTTTTCTTAATGAACTCGAGAGCGCTTACGGCGAAGATCTCGTATCAGTTTTCGCGTACGGAAGCGCCTCGCGAGCGGATTATAACGCGAAAACATCGGATATTAATATCGCGGTAGTTCTAAAAGATATTTCGCTCGAAACATTGAAAAAAGCGGTCAAAGGGATCAGAATAGCAGTTAAGCGCAAGATCACGGTTCCGCTTTTTTTAACACCGGAATACATAAAAAAGTCTCTCGACACTTTCCCGATCGAATTCATCACAATGAAAGATTCGAGATGTGTGCTTTTGGGCGAAGACAGCCTTAAGGGCGTTGAAGTTGAAAAAGAAGACCTGCGCAGAGAATGCGAATATCAGCTAAAAGGCAAACTGATTATGGTGAGGCAGGCTTATTTGGAACAGGTTTTGACAAAAAAAAACTTGGAACTGCTGATAAAAAAAACCTTCAAGAGCTTAATGCCGGTATTTCAAGGCGTTTTGAGAATGAAATTCGCGAATCCGCCGTCAGGGAAACTGGAAATACTTACAAAACTCGCGAAGGAATTTGATATCGATATGACGTCTTTTATTGAAGTGCTAAGGGATAAAAAAACCGACGGAAAAATAGGAGATCAAGACGCGGAGAATTTTTTAAATGATTTTCTTATGAAACTTCGGCAGTTAACTGAGATTGTTGACACAATGTAAAATACAATTTACGGAGATCCATCGCGTGAACTCGACCAAAATATGAAAAGAACCGGTCTTTTATGAAGAAAATATTTATAACTTTGAGTTTTCTGGCGGTATGTTTGTTTGGGCCGAATGTTTTTTCGGAAGAAAACGTTCAGTTTCCCCGCCCGGAAGGCTTTGTTAACGATTACGCGGGAGTTTTGTCCTATTCGGCGAAAGAAAAAATAAGAAACATCGCTGGCGAGGTAAAAACAAAAACTCAGGCCGAGATCGCGGTAGCCGTTATCAAAACAACATATCCGCTCGAACTTTCCGACTATGCCGTAAAACTTTTTAAAGACTGGGGCATAGGAAAAAAAGGAATGGATAACGGCGTGCTGGTCCTGGTCGCGACTGACGACCGCAAAGTCAGAATAGAAACGGGATACGGCTTGGAAGGCGCTCTTACGGATCTAAAAAGCAAACTTATTATTGAAGAACTTGTTATCCCGGCGTTTCGTGAGAACAATTATGACCTGGGCATTATATCCTGCGTGAACGCCATCGCGAAGATCATAGGAACCGAATATGGCGTAGAAATTGACGCTTACTCCAAAACAATGGACGTTCAGCCGGGAACTAAAAGATCCCGCGGAGGAAGCGGATTATTGACCCTGTTATTTTTCATACTGATATTCGGATTCAGGTTTGGAACAATGTTTTTCCTTATGGGCTCAGGCTCCACTTATTGGTCCGGCGGAGGAGGAGGATCTTTCGGCGGCGGAGGAGGAGGATTCGGAGGAGGTTTCGGCGGAGGAATGTCCGGCGGCGGCGGCGCTTCG
>CAYPYT010000079.1:0-5992 GCA_964415105.1 uncultured Planctomycetia bacterium
GGGTTAAGCCCGGGATCTCTTCTCCTTTTGGGTAATTATTTTTTGTAATTGGTATCATTCCGGCGCACAGACTGTGTCAAAAGTCGGAGACTTTTTTCAAAGTGGAGGGTATCTCCACAAGAACACCTAAAAAAAATTGTCATCCTCGCGAATGCGGGGATCTATAATATAAAAGTGGAGTAAATTTTTTAAAGGAAACGCGAAATTCCACTTTTGACACAGTCTGGCAGGCGGGAATCTCTGGACAGTACCCCTCATTTAAGCGTTGACGGACTACTATGAACAATAGTTTTAGCGGAGAAGAGAGACTGCAGAAAGACAAATGGCAAAAATAAATCAAATAGAACATATTGTTACCAAGAAACTTGGCACCGCGGTCAATCGATTCGGTATGATTTCAGCCGGAGATAAGGTGATCGTCGCGGTTTCCGGGGGTAAGGATAGTTTAGCCCTCCTCAAAATATTACAAGAACGTAAACGCCGCCTTCCTATTGATTATATCCTTAAAGCTGTGCATGTCACGACGGATTATGACGCGGACCCCGAAAATAAAAAAAATAAGCTGGCAAAATATTTTGATTCAGTCGGTTGTGAATATCTGTTTAAAGATATAAAGATCAAAAAAAAGAACAAGCTTAAGAAACAGGATTGTTTCTGGTGTTCGTGGAACAGGAGAAAAGTTTTATTTGAGACGGCGGCTGAAATAGGGTTTAGTAAGATCGCGTTTGGGCACCATAAAGATGACGCGGTTGAAACCTTCTTGTTGAACATGTTTTGGAAAGCTGAAATTTCCGGGATGAATCCGGTGCAGAGTTTGTTTGGTGGTAAAATTACCATTATTAGGCCTTTGATTCTTTTGGAAGAAAAGGAAATAGAAGGTTACACGCGTTTTTTTTCGATCCCCGCGCTTAAGTCGGATTGTCCAAGAAACAATGATTCTAAACGCGCGTTTATCAGGGATATTTTAAAGCAGTTAACAAAAGAAAATCCGGACATAAAAAATAACATTCTCAAAGCCCCCTACAAAGTTAAAAGCGATTATTTGACAAAAATATACAATGAAGAAAAGGAAACGGAAGAGAATGAACGAGATTACGCGCCGTAAAAAGCAAATGTTTTTTATTGTGATATTAATGACGGTGCCTTTTGTATCAGGCGCTTTGCTCGCGGTAAATCCGGCAACGGATGAAGAAGAACTGATCTTGGTTTCGGCGGACAAAGAGCGCGAAATGGGTCGGAAGTTTGATATCGCGGTAAAAAAGCATTATAAGCTTTCAGTGGATCCATTAACTCAGCAAAGGGTAAAGGCGCTGGGCGATAAACTTGCTATAGGCACGGATCGGGGGGACATAATATATAGGTTTACGGTTTTAAATGATAAAAATGAAGAAAATTATAACGCGTTTGCCGCTCCCGGCGGTTATATTTATGTTTTTGATGACTTGGTGGAATTATTAGAGACGGATAATAATATTGCCGCGGTTTTGGCGCATGAAATGGGACACATTGAAGCCAAACATTCAGTTAAACGAATGCAGGGCAGTTTAGCCGCGACCTTGCTTATTTTAGCCGCTTCTCAGGTGCCTCAAGAAAACGGATCGCGGGAGGCGGCTAATATGGCAGTAGGGCAGTTGATGTCGGCGTATTCTCGTCATGATGAACGCCAAGCGGATGAATTGTCAGTAAAGTATATGCGCAGGGCGGGATTTGATCCCGACGGAGTTTTGACTGCTCTGGGCAAATTACGTCAAGAACGTCAAAAAGCACCGAGAATGGCGTATTTTGTCTATAAAAGCCATCCGTATCTTTCCGAGCGGATAGCGTATCTTAGGACACGCATAAACGGGTATACGGATTTTGACGCGTATATAAATTTAGCTTCGGGAGATGAAACAGACGAACGGTAAAATAAAAGGGCACGGTATGCCGTGCCCCTACGATTTTTATGAAAGAACAACGTGCAAAAAAAATGACAAATCGAAAAAATTGGATTATAATGAACTGGAATTAATTTTTCAGATTAGGAGGAAGGTGGAAATGAAGAAACTGGCAATCGTTTATTATTCAAGAACGGGAAATACCGCCGCCATGGCTGAAGCTATTGCGGAAGGGGCGGCTCAGGAATCAGGAATCACAGTAGATGTTGAAAAAGTTGAGAATTTTTCGGTTGAGAAAATGCTGGAGTATGATGGATTAATTGTGGGTTCTCCTACATATTATGGGTCGATGGCATATCAGGTTAAGAAGTTGTTTGATGATTCGGTTGTTTTTCATGGAAAAATGGCAGGGAAGATTGGCGGGGCGTTTTCTTCAGCGGCCAATATAGGCGGCGGAAATGAAACCACTATAACAGGTATACTGAATGCTATGCTGATTCACGGGATGATAGTTGAAGGAACCTCAAACGGGGATCATTTTGGGCCGGTTGCGATTAGTTCTCCCGATGCTCGCGCGGAAAGCGGATGTAAGGCGTTAGGAAAAAGAGTCGCCGCGCTTGTAAAAAAACTGACATAAATTTTTTGTTTGTCATTATTGAGAAGACGAAAATGATCAAGAAACAGTGTTTTACTAAACATTTTCAACCGAACGAAGGGAGATATTTTGAACAAAAAGACGTTTGTGCTTGATACCAATGTGATTTTACACAATCCTCACGCGCTTATATCCTTTACGGATAATATTGTACTGTTGCCTATTGAGGTATTGGAAGAGCTTGACAGGTTTAAACGAAATCATGATGAAAGAGGGCGTAATGCCAGGATTGCGATAAGGATGCTTGACAGTTTTCGCGAAAAGGGTATGCCGGGCAAGGGGTTTCCCCTTGAGAACGGAGGTGTGCTGGAAATCGCTTTAGGGTCGGAAGAAGACAATAAAATCGCGTTCGGATTATCCAAAAGCCTGGTGGATAACAGAATATTGCTTGCCGCTTATGCCAGGAAGAAAAAAGGGGAAACCGTTATATTTGTGTCGAAAGATATTAACGCGAGAATTAAAGCGGACGCGCTCGGTATAACCAGTGTTGATTTTGAAAAGCAGAAAGTTGATTTTGACCGTCTTTATTCGGGATGCCGTCAGCTTGAAGTGTCAAAAGAGGAAATAGATACTTTTTACAAAACAAAAGAATATAATACCGCCGGGAAAAAATTTTTCTCAAATGAATTTGCCCTATTAGTTGATAAGGAAGACCCTAAACATACCGCGATCGCGAGATATAAGGAAGATTTCAATATCTTTATGCCTCTTATTTTCAATAAAATGAGTGTAATGTCGCTTCATCCTCGAAATAAGGAGCAAGCAATGGCGATTGAGCTTTTACTGAATAACGATATAAGCTTGGTTACTTTAGTGGGTTCGGCCGGAACGGGTAAGACGCTTTTGGCTATTGCCGCGGGACTCCAGAAAGTTGTTAAAGATAAATCATATACGGGTCTTTTAATATCACGCCCCGTTATGCCGCTCGGAAATGATATCGGATATCTTCCGGGGACGAAGGAAGAGAAGTTAGAAAACTGGATGGGGCCGATATTTGACAACCTTGAATATATCTTTCATTCGGAAGGAAAAGAACAAAAGGACCCCGGAGGCAAAGGTAAAGGTAAAGGTAAAATGCTGGTAGAAAAATATATTGACGAAGAAATTATTGAGCTGGAAGCGATGACTTTTATGAGGGGGCGCAGTATCCCTGACAGATTTATCATAATAGATGAAGCGCAGAATTTGACTCCGCATGAGGTGAAAACCGTTATTAGCAGAGCCGGTAATCATACAAAAATGGTTCTTACCGGGGATCCGTATCAGATTGATAATCCATACCTTGATTCTTCGAGTAATGGACTCACTTATTGTGTGGAAAAGATGAAAGGCCAGAAAATGTTCGGGCATATGACATTAACTAAAAGTGAAAGAAGTCCATTGGCATCACTCGCGGCGGAGCTTCTTTAAAAAAACTTGTGACAATATATGAAGAAAAAAATCGCTTTCAATTTAATTGTTGTACTAAGTTTTTTATTCTTGATGCCAAGCGGGGTTTTCTGTGAGGAAGTCGTGGATATAAAAAAAATTGATGTTTCCGGCGGGGTGAAAAAAACGAAAAAAGTAAAACATGTAAAATTAAAAGGCGGGTTAAAAAAACTTATAAATTTCAGCCGAAGCCGTAAAGGAATGATCGAGGAACTTAACTCAGAGACAAATAGTTACCGGAACGTAAAAGAAGCAATTGAGTCCGGCGGAATTGAAAAAGGTATGGACGCGGCGACCGTCCGAGAGAGATATGGAAATCCCGTGATAGTTCTTCCTGATGAGATAAATGGTGTCGAGTGGGTTTATAAGGAAGGAAAAGAGTCATATTTTACGGGAGAAAAAATATATCTACGATTCGGTAAAGACGATAAACTTTCAGAATGGAGCGAAGTTAAGCCGGAAATTAAATGACGAGTCGGGGGGGAAACTTCCCGACTCGTCGTTTAAGTGCCCCTTCTTCGTAGGGGCGGGTTCCAAACCCGCCCTTTTCATGATAATCAAGTTTTTTTGTAATTTTCTTGTATAACGTTTTGGGCGAGTTTATTTTGCGGCGTAAATTGTCTGTTATTCCGGCCTCCGGCGCGCGTGTTTGTGTCCCATTTCCACCAGTATACTCCTGCCAGCCATGTTTCACGCCAAACAGTTTCAAAAAAGGCTTTATAACAGTTTGCCTGTATTTCAGGGTCGGCATTGCCGCTTGTCGGGTTTTGCCATGGGGATGAGGCGGCGTGAGACGTGCAGGGATAGCCGATCTCTGTAAAAAGAATAGGTTTATTTATTACCGTATGCCATGCTTTTATTTCCTCTGACCATTTCATCCAACCTTCTTTTAGGTCCTCGACGGATGGAGTTGTCTTGTAGGTAAGCGGGAAATAAGCGTCAATTCCAATATAATCGAGTTTATCCCAGAAATTTATGCTTTTGTAATTGTCCCAGTTCGCGGCATACACCAATTTACCGCTATAAATTTTTCGCACTTCAAAAATAATGTCCTTCCAATAAGAATCTTTTGTCGCGGCGAAAGAAAGTTCTGTGCCGATGCAAAAAATTTCAACATTCATGCTTTCTGAAAGTTGAGCGTATTCAAGGATCATTTTTTTATAACTTGAAAACCAATCTCTCCAGTCTTCTTCGGATATAAACCCGATATCCGCCCTCCAATAGGTTCCGTCAAATTTATCGATCAGATCAATGTGCGGTTTGAACATAATCTTTAACCCAAGCGTGTGCGCTTCAGTGATCACATGTATCAAACTTTTTTTTGTAGGAGTTCTTTCAGTTTGTTTTATTTCCGGGGAATTGTATTCGTTCTGATAATGAGTGGGGCAGATGGAAATAAATTCAACCCCCAATGAGGTTAATTTTTTAAGGGATTCATCCGAATAGTGAGACGCGAATTGATCTTTGTCCCACGTAGCATAGCTCATTCCTTTTTGTATAGGCAGTAAATTTAATGCTGAATAAAAAGGGTATGCTGTATCCATAAGAAAAGACAACGTGAAAGCTGTTGTGACGCACAAGACAATAATTTTTGTTCTGATCAGTTTGTTATGGATCTTCACTTTGCACTCCTAATTTTATCTATTCGACAAAAGGATAGGCATGCAAAAAGTTAGCCATTGTGAAGTCCATCACACAATCAAGTTCGGCAGTTTGACAACCATGTTCTCCGGTATCAAATAGAGAAGTTAGGTTCAAATCTTTGCAGTCCTAATCTTTCGAATAGTTTGCCCTTATCGGTCGATTATTATGTTTTTTACTTGTTAAAGAACAGAATCCGTATAACTAAATTTTAATGTAAATACATCAAAAAGCAAGACGCAAAAACCAAATGTTTGCCTTTTAACGACAATCAGCACAAAAAAATCAAAATCCCCCGAGTTATGTAAACCAAACCACCAACCTCGTAGGTTGGTAGTAATACCAATTACAAAAAATAATTACCCAAAAGGAGAAGAGATCCCGGGCTTGA
>CAYPYT010000080.1:0-5921 GCA_964415105.1 uncultured Planctomycetia bacterium
CACCGTGTCGGAAAATATGGTGTGGATGTCGCCGGGTTTGAAGAACTGGTTCTCCGCCATAACCATCTCCTACCGGGGGAGAAGGAACTATAAGGATGCCATTCATCCCCGTGCACAGCACGGGGTGTTATGGCATAATTTCATAAATCTGTCTTTTTTCACCTTATTTCATGACAGATCCTTACTTTCACTTAATTCCAAAATTTTTCTCACTAATTCAGTTTGTGTAAGATAATAACATCTTGTGTTACCTTCCTTGCGGCAATCAACGATACCCTGCGCCTTCAGAATGGTAAGGTGTTGAGAAACATTTGCCTGGCTCACACCGACACTGTTTTCCACTTCACCTACACATTTTTCACCCTTTGTCAGTTCCTTTAATATCCTGAGCCTGGTCGGGTTCCCCATGGCCTTGAAAAAATCCGACATCTTTTCATAATCCAAGGTATCCATATATCCTCGCAATTAGGAGTATTAATATATTCTCATATAATCATTTTTTTGTTGTCAAATGGATAAATCATTAAATAGGAACTGTGCCCTTTTTCCAGTAGAAAATGATCGCTGTTTATTTATTTAACTATCTCACTTTCCCTGTTCTGCATATACGCGCCAAATAAATCTTGTTTGTAGACACGATCACGTTTTATCACACTCCCAGGGCAAAGAGAACAGCTCCTGTCGCAATTCCAAAGATAAGATTGAACACTTTAATAAGGATTGAATCCCTAATGCTATAGGAAAGCATCGGGAGCATTCCGTGCCCGTCCTGAACAAATGACGTAGTAAAGAGTACGGAGAAAGGAATCAGTCCCTGTGCGTACATCATCACGAATATCAGGTGGGGTCCTGACTCGGGGATTATTCCGATCAAGGCACTGACCAGAAGTACCCATATCATATGCTCATGTACAAAAACTTCCAAATTCCAAAAACTCATGCCCCAGTGAACAAAAAGGAGAGCACCGAAGGTCCACAAGAAAACACGAAACATGTGTTTTTTCATTATATGATCCCAGATATGGGAATGCAGATAGTGCTCGGAAGCAACCCCTGAAATATATAGAGAGCCCAGGGATAAACATACAAATGTGATGCGCTTCCAGTTCCAATTGGCTGGGCCTATTATTCCAAATAAAAGCAGTACCAGATAGGAGCCTATCAATGTAAGTAGAAGGAAGCGGGTGAAGGAAAGTTGCTGAAAATTTTTCGGCAGGTTCCCGGGTCGAAAGATCTGGGTTACTTCATCCGTGCTGTCCACACCGTGCAGGCATCCCTCACAATCCGCTTCACCACAGGATTCACATGGAACAACCCCTGTAATTTTAATTATCTTATCGCTTATCCATGCAAAGACAATTCCGAGCACAAATAGCAACCCGAAAAGTAATATAGCCGTGCCGGGGAACTGGGCAAGCATCACAAAGGCTTCATCACCTGACGTGGCAATCATTCCCCCCACGATAGCGCCAAAAGATATCATCCCGTGGACATAAAGCGTTACATTCATGAAAGCACCCAGGCAACCCGGGGTAGAACCAAGGAAAGAGGCCAATGCATACTGTCGCCATTGGCCTTCCTGTAGAACATTCAATGCTCGCCCTTCGGTAGCAATATTTATAAAATCTACCAGAAGCATCATTACGAAGACGAAGAAGCTGATCATCAGAGCATGTTTAAAAACAGGCAGGATTTCCATTTCTCAACCTTATTAATAAAATGATTGAACCATATTTGTGGCAAGAAAGTTTTAAGCTACGATGAGCATACGTACTACTAAATAAGCCACCAATCATCGTTTGAAAACCTCTTGATGGCTGATGGCAACATTCGGCGTATCTATCAGTAATAATGAATTTTTTGTTTACCTTTCTATTACTTCCAATTACTGAACAATTAAGGTTTTAAAACTATGTGTTTCCTCTTCTCGCCTTTATTTTTTCTTCTACTATCCTCTCCATATTTCCGTGTATTATTTAAACTCGTTGATCTTCTCCAGCAACGTTGCTTCCGGCATGGCGCCAATAATATCTCCTACCTTATTGCCGTTCTTAAAAACGAGAAGATTTGGTATGGACCGGATATTGAATTTGGCCGAGGTGTCCGGATTGCTATCAACATCAAGCTTTCCGAATACAATATCACCTTTCTGGCTCAAGGCCAACTTTGCAATAACAGGGCCTATCATCTTGCAAGGGGCGCACCATTCAGCCCAGCAGTCAACAACCAGAAACGGATATCTTACAATCGCCTCATCCATGTTTCCATCAGTAATAATAACCGGATAATCAGGATTATCTGACAAAATTTCCCTTAGCTTTTTCTCCCTTTCCTCTTTTTCTAATATCTCTTTTGCGCTGTTTGATCCATAGCTGAGTATCTGATTGACAAATGTTTTCTCTTGTTGCACACTTATAGTGATAGATTCTTTTTTCTCATTGATGACCTGCTGTGGGACGGAGGATACATTGAACATTCTTGCTCTATCCATCATCTCCTGGGCTTCTATACATCGTGAAACTATCTTCCCGCCGGACTCGATGGCAATCTGATTGGACAGAACGACTGCTTTGGGGCAGTGTGGGCAATCAGGTGTGACATATGTTTCTATTAGCATGTCCCTATCAATGTTTTTTAACTTTTCTCTGGATGAAACATCGAGGGCACTGTCCCTGCGTGAAATCATAGAGATGGCTTCAATGAAAGAACCTGCCTCGTAGCCTGCGGGCGCTCCAAAGTATTGAACCGGATACCAACCGTTGCCATAACCGATAATAACGGTTGGAGAAACAGTGATACCCCGTTTCTTTGCTTCCTCTTCGTACATACCGCTAGACTCTACATGGATCTTACTGTTTATTTCTGATAATTCTTTCAGAAATTCTTTTGTAAAATCGACATACTCACTGTTGCTGTTTCCTATAATAAGATTGCTGGAAAACAGCTTGATAAAAACATCATCTTTGAGTTCTGCGTCAAACTTTTCCCTGATCTGTTGCCTTGTTTTATCGTCAAATATCATTTTCTTCTTCTCCTTTTTTCATAATTTACAATGCCCAGAATCTCATCTATATTAGGGGCACACTATATTCGCTAATACTAATATAGTATCGATTCCTCTTTTGTCAAACATAAAAATTGAAATGTTATTACATAGGTTGCATAAATGCGACCCATGTCCCTTGTAGGAGTTGCAATATGGCAATACCATCTTTTTTATTCTCTATCATATTTGTAACTAATTACAATAAGATAAGATACTTAGCATAGCTATTGATAATTTTTGGCACGGATCTTGATGTAACATCAAAGGTAATTTGACTTATGAAAAATTATGATTAGTAAAGATGGAGGAATTAATTAAAATGCCAAAAGGTGATGGAACTGGTCCTGCGGGAATGAGATCGCGGTCAGGGCGCGGTCTCGGACAAGGCAGGGGTGGCGGTCGTGGCAAGGGAATGGGCAGTGGGCGTGGTATGGGTATGAACCGCGGAGCATTGAGCCGGGGAATAAACCAGATTGCGAGTAATACAGGGCTTCCCGGAAATCCTGTATCGCAACCACAGATGACAGGAGCAGAAGAAATAGCCACACTCAAAGAAAATGCCCGTGTCCTCGAACAGCAGATTCAGGATATTGAACGGCGAATCGATCAGGTACGGGAAGATAATGGCCATGCGGTTGCCCATGTGGATTCTCAAAAATGTAGAGGTTGTGGGATGTGCGTTGATTTTTGTCCCGTCGAAGCTATTACTATAAATGATGTTGCCGCAATTGATAAAGGCAAGTGCATCGGCTGCGGGGCGTGTATTGATGAATGCCCTTTTGATGCGATTTTAATGAGCTGACATAATTTGAGAATCAAAAATGCACAGGAAACAATCCGTCTTTAGGAGTTCGTGGTATTCGGCGTCATCTCTACCCTATGTTATCTTAGAAAGCTCTGCCCTTATTTATGTTAAGTATGGGTAATATTTTTGATGGTGAATCTAATCAAGCAAGGCCGCTGGTCCACGAGTCCGAAAAAACCCTCCATCTCTTCCCCTGTAAACCCGGTTCCGTTACGATAATATTCGCAAATGAAGGTCGTATCGGATTCCGTGAGATATCTGATGCCGAGAAGATAACTTTTCGCATCATAGGTTGTCTCTGTTTTATTGGCGGTACTGTCAACACTCTTTTTTGTAATGTCATCGATATATGCGAATTCACCATGGATTTCAAAGTTTGAGGTTATATTCCTGGAAAAATCAGCTCCGAAACGATCTGATTTGCTGTTTCCCTTTAAAAACATGAAATCGATGTCCGTATCATAGAGGAGAAGATAGAGTTTACACGCATAATTTGTGTTATCCTGCTCGCCAAATTCGCTGTTGACATGCTCATACACGGGAATCACAACGGGAGTGACGGATATGGTCTGCAATGACCCGGCAAAATTGACTGGATTTTTAGCTGTTAACCCGCTAAACAGGATTCATGAAGATCATCTTTGCACTGCTCATCATTGTTTTCCTTGCTTTCAGTGGCTATCATCTGACCTTCCGAGGTTTCAAGCTACCACTTTTTGCGCGTGAATTTTATCTTACGGGGACGGAATTTCTTTTTCTTGGGTTTCTGCTGGGGCCACAATTCCTGAATCTTCTGGATACGGAAACACTTAAGGATCTGGAACCTGTGGGAGCCCTTTTGTTAGGCTGGATAGGCCTGCTTTTCGGCTTTCAGTTCGAAATCGTCAGGCTCAGGCGATTTTCTCTCGATTTTTTTAAAGCAGCTATCCTGGAAAGTCTCCTGACCTTTGCGTTGGTCTTTATCGGGGTCTATTATGCGTTGCCCCTTTTCTCCGATATACCTGAGGTCAAGCGCATAGCATTATCGCTTACACTTTCAGCGGTGGCTGCTTGCACGGCCCAGACGGGCATGGCCCTTCTGGCACCGGATTTTACTGCACAGCATCAAAAAACCTTAGGTCTTTTGAGATATATTTCCAGTATTGACGGGTTGAGCGCCCTGTTGATTTTTGGCATGGTATTTTTCTTCCGTCGGCCGTCGTTTGCAGGGTTTTCCTTGATCGGGGATCTGGCTTTGGGGACGGTGTTCAGCCTCATCATAAGCATGGGGCTTGTTTCCCTGTATATTGTTTTTATAGCAAGTCATCGTGACGAAAATGAACTGGCCCTGGTGGTTATTGCTATGGCCGTGCTCACGAGTGGCATTGCTTCGCTGCTGCACTTTTCACCGCTTGTGGCCAATTTTTTCGTTGGTTTTTGCCTCGTGAATCTTTGTCGTCGAAAAGAACGACTTTTCAAAATCCTGGTCGGTATTGAAAAACCCGTTTATCTGCTTTTACTGGTCTTTTTAGGTGCCTACTGGAAGTTAGATTCTCTGTGGTTATTCGCTCTGGCGGCATTGTACTGTTTGTATCGATTTTCAGGGAAGTTGTTCGGAGGTTTTATGGTTACTCGCTTAAATCCGGAACTAAGCAGTTATCCACCCCATTTAGGGTTTGGTCTTCTTGACCAGGGTGGGCTTCCCCTGGCCATCCTGTTTGATTTCCAGCAAGGTATTTCCTGCGATATCACTGCCAGTGTAATCAGCATGGTACTGCTGGCGGTCATTTACAATGAATTCCTGAGTCCGTACCTGCTTGTGCGGTTGTTGAAAGAGGGTAGATAATGGTTGAATTTTATCAAAGCAAAAAAAACTTGATAACGTATATCCTGACACTTTTTATCGTTACCCTTTTTGCATTATGGCTCAGAAACCTGGATATGGAATCGAGCTGGCAGCGAGCAGGTATGATAAATTTTTCACTTGGTTTTGTGATGCTGGCGGCCTATATGAGCGCGCAGATTCTAAAAATAGCCCGACTTCCCCTTATCAGCGGTTATATCATTGTCGGAATTATTGCGGGTCCTTAT
>CAYPYT010000081.1:0-5917 GCA_964415105.1 uncultured Planctomycetia bacterium
TACTTTCTGCAATAGAACCGTCCCCTTTTCCTTTTATTAAGGAAACGTTACGGGGGTAGAAACGTTACGGGGTGAACGTTACGGGGTCAGGGCTTGACATTTGACATTTTTTTTAGATCGATTTAGCGGATTCAGTTTTGTCAAATATCAAGCCCTGACCCTCTTGCCTTCCGAACGATCATCATTAACAAAATACCTTAAGTTCAACCTCGTAGGATGGTAGTTAAAGAACACTACCAACCTACGAGGATGAACTTCCCTCACACCATTTACTCTCTACTCCAATCGTAAACACCATCCTCGTAGGTTAGTGGCGGATCCCCACACCACTATCCTACGAGGTTGGTGGTGTTGTGAACAGACACCATTAACTGAATACCTCGAGTTCAACCTCGTAGGATGGTAGTAAAGAACACTACCAACCTACGAGGATGAACTTCCCTCTATTCTATCACTCGAATTCGCCTGCCAGATTGGATTATGTAGCATGAGTCAACCTTGGGCGCAATACTGCAACGCTTACCATTAATTATTGCACCTATTTTCGACAACCGTTTTTTGTATCGCGATTTCGGTTTTTAGCAGGCGGCAGTATAGGTCGAAGCCTACTTGGTCGATGAAGCCGCTTTGTTCTATGCCTAGGATGTTGCCGGCGCCTCTCATTTCGAGGTCACGCATCGCGATCTTGAAACCGGAGCCGAGTTCCTGATACTTTTTTATCGCGCTCAGTCTTTTCTCCACTTCGGATGTAAGCAGGGAAAAACTTTTTACCATAAGATACGCGTAGGCCTTGCGGTCGAATCTGCCTATCCGTCCGCGCAGTTGGTAAAGTCCCGCCAAACCGAATCTGTCCGCGTTATTTACAAGCATCGTATTCGCGTTTGGAATGTCAATGCCGGATTCAATAATCGTGGTACACACTAAAACATCAATTTCGCCTTTTATGAATTTGATCATGGCGCTTTCAAGTGTTTTAGAATTCATGCGGCCGTGTCCTATCGTTAATTTCGCGCGGGGAACAAGTTTCTGTATTGCCGCCGCCTCTTTTTCGATCGTTTCCACTCTATTATGCAGATAATAAACCTGCCCACCTCTTTCCAATTCTTTTTCAATCGCATCTCTGACGAGGTTTCGATCGTATTCAACAACTTTCGTTTCAATCGGCAGACGTTCCAGAGGCGGAGTTTCTATAACGGATATGTCTTTACCTCCCATTAGCGCCAAATATAGAGTTCTTGGAATGGGGGTCGCTGTCAAGGTCAGGACATCCACGTTTATCCTCATCCTTTTTATTTTTTCCTTATGGCTGACTCCAAACCTCTGTTCTTCATCGACAATTAAAAGCCCAAGATCTTTAAACGCTATATCCGGAGAAAGAAGTCTGTGGGTACCTATGACTATGTCTATTTTCCCCAGAGCCAAATCATTTACTATTTTTGTCTGTTCTCCTTGGGTTCGAAACCGGTTCAACATCCTGATTTCCACACCAAAACTGTTCATTCGTTTCGTGAAAGTATTAGTATGCTGTTCCGCCAAGATCGTGGTCGGCACAAGAAAAGCGACCTGTTTGCCGTCCATTACAGCTTTAAACGCGGCTCGAAGCGCGACTTCCGTTTTACCGTAACCGACATCCCCGCAAAGAAGCCTATCCATTGGCCGGGCGCGTTCCATATCCTTTTTAACTTGCGCGGTCACGTGAAGTTGGTCGGGAGTCTCTTTATGTGGAAACGCGGCTTCCACCTCATTCTGCCAATCCGTATCTTTCTTAAAACTGAAACCGGCGGTGGTTTCCCTTCGCGCCTGATACGTCAAAAAATCTTTGGCTACTTTTGAGGCTCCTTTTGCCGCTTTCTTTTTCGCGTTTTGCCATTTTTGTCCGGTTAGGCTGTTTAACTCGGGAGCTCTTCTATGAAACGAAACATATCTCTGCAATTTATGAAGGTCATTTTCTTCCACATAAAGCTTGTCATTATCCTTAAATTCGAGTTCAAAATATTCTTTCAGCTTTTCGCCGCGCCGCATACCCCGCATCCCCAAATATTTGCCGACACCATAATCAATATGAACGACATAATCTCCGGGTTCGATGTCGACGAAGGAACTAATCGGATTTTCCCCTAATTGAGGTCCTTCCAAACTTGTTTTAACTTTTTTCCGTTTGAGAGCGCCGACAGGAAGAATTATAACACCGCTATGCCCGGTAATGGTTTTATAAGAGAAGACGTCAATACTTTTTATCGAACAGACTTCACCGCCGGAAAAATCCAACCGAACGGGATATTCGAAAGTTACGGGATAAATGATAAGAATATCTCCTACCGCGCTATAATCGCCGGGAGACGAAATTTTACGGCATCTGGAATAACCATATTCCGAGAGGGACATGATCACAGAATTGAGATCTACTTTCGCGCCTATATGAAATTTGAGAGAATTGAACATGTTCTATGTTTAAATTCCAGTAGTCCGGAATCACATTTTTTTCGGCAGAGTGACATTTAATAGCGCTAAACCGTTTGACAGAACTATGCGGACACATTCGACAAGATGAAGCCTTGCCTTCGAGAGCGCGCCGCTGTCACTGATAACACGGCATTCGGTATAAAATGAATGGAAACAACGGGCAAGCTCATTAAGATAGACAATTAACCGATTAGGCTCTAATGCCTCGGCACTGTCTTTTAAAACAAAATGAAATTCGTTCAGTTTCCGCATTAATTTTTTTTCTTCTTTGGAAGCAAGTAAACTTAAATTCAATTTTTGAAAGAATAAGATCACGCGGCGGAGGCGGCTGTATTTTTTTATACTGCAAATTCGCGCGTGCGCGTATTGAATATAAAAAACAGGGTTTTCCGCCGACTCTTTTTTTGCCAGGTCAAGATCCAAATCGAGATGGCTGTCCAAGCGTCTGGACAGAAAAAAGAAACGAGTGACATCTTTTCCTATTTCATCAATAATTTCTCTTAAGGAGATAAATTCGCCTTTACGGGTGGACATTGAAATTTTTTTGCCGCCCCTGGCAAGAGTCACAAGCTGTACGATCAAGATGTCAAGCGAGGCGGCATCATGTCCCAGCGCCTCGACTGCCGCCTTCATCCTTTTTATATATCCATGATGATCCGGTCCTAAAAGATCAATTAACCTTGAATATCCTCTTTCATATTTGTCCCTGTGATATGCCATATCGGGAGCCACATACGTATATGAACCGTCACTTTTAACGACAACTCTGTCTTTATCGTCTCCAAAGCGTGTTGAAGCAAACCAGACCGCGCCGTCGTCTTCGTAAATATAGCCTTTGTTTTTTAGAATCTTTAATACTTTTTCCACTCCGTTCATTTTTTCAATGCTTTTCTGCGACGTCCACGCGTCGAACTTAACCCCGAAATCCGACAAATCTTCCGTAATAAGTTTCATCATATATTTAACGGCATATTTCCGAAAGAATTCAGCACTGCGTTGTTTCTCGCCGAGAAACTTTTTCCCATACTTAGCTTTTATTTGCCTCGCGATATCAATGATATATTCTCCCTGATACCCGTCTTCAAGCATAGCTATGTTTTGTCCGAAAAGATTCAGGTACCGCACTTTTACGGATTCGCCTAAGAGATTTATCTGCCTTCCAAAATCATTAAGATAATATTCGTTGGTGACTGAATACCCGTTAAAGCGGAGAATTCGAGAGAGAGCGTCCCCTATGGCGGCCTGTCTTCCATGCGCGATCGTGAGGGGTCCGGTCGGATTGGCACTCACAAATTCCAGATTAATATGCTGTCCGGAACCTTCTTGTGATCTGCCGAAATTATGTCTCTTTCGAGAAATGAATAACAGCAATTGGTTATAATATTTAGGCGCGAAACGTAGATTTATAAATCCACCGGTCAGGTTAATCTCGCTTATCAATCCGGAAAGTTCCGTTCTGTCAACTTGATCTCGAAAATAAGATATTATTTTCCTGCCAATCTCCGTCGGCGCCGAACGAGCGGCGCGGGCTAACTGCATCGGAGCATTTGACGTTAAATCACCGAATTTATCATCGCGGGTTACCTGAAACGACAGTTCTATATTTTTTGGAAAATCAGTATCCTTAGGCAGGCATTCTTTAAAATATTTCTTGCAGGCGGCTCGAAGCGCTTCACTTATTTTTTTTGAAATCTTTTTTTCAAACATGTGCGATCATACCGTTCCATTGGAGCCTAAGAACTAAAGCCAGTTCAACTCATAAAATTGATTAAATTACATCCCGCGGACATTTTCCGGGTTATCCTCCCCGAAAAGAACGCTGCCTATGGAGATCTTTAAAAGCAAAATACCGTTCCATAAAACTTACTCAAACTTATACAGCTTGACGTTTACTTCCTGATTCAACGATACTGGTTGATAGAATCGAAAAAACTGAATCTCGCATTGCCGTTATCTCCACAGGCGTAAATTCCGGTCGAACTAACCGTACATTTTGTTGATAACCTATTCTTAAAGGTGTATTAGATAATCATATCAGAGTTTAGCTAATATTTGACTATCTGTTAATACCCCTATTTGTCAGTAAGCTATGCTATCAACCGTGCTTTATCCAAAGTTTCCAATTCTTTACGCTTAGGATCATAGAGATGTCTATTTGCCCATAATTCTGTACATTCCAGTACCACACACAGGGCAAGACCCCTTCATTGCCTTTCTTCCATTCTTCATTGTAACCTCTTTAGCGTCTTTCATTTCTTTCTTTGCTTTACATTTTACACAATATCCTTCTGCCATACCTATTCCTCCTTTATTATATAGTGGAAAAAACAAACACGATTAAGTGTATCATACAGATAACAAATGTCAAGAAATTATGTGGTAATGGTGCGGAGGCTATCCATTGCCCATAAGTTTGGATGGAGGATAACAAGTGAGTCTTGTCATTCGCCGCAGATAGGATAGTGGGAGTTCATCCTCGTGCGACCAGAGCTCTTTCCATCCTACGAGGTTGAACTCGGGGTATTTTGTTAATGGTACTTGTTCGGGACACCACCAACCTCGTAGGTTAGTGGCGTGAAGAGCCGCCACTAACCTACGAGGATGTTGGTGTCAGAGACTGGTCAAAGATGAATGTTAGTAAAAAGCATCTTTAATTCAACAAACAATTATCCCTCTCCCAGACTTATGGGTAATGGGTAGTTGCATAGGGGAGGACCTTGCGTCCTCCCTTTTAGTCATTATGATTGATGGTAATATACCGTGAATATGCTTCGGCATAATGGTATATTGATCCAATTCGATATTATCATATTGATTGTCTATTATCTGTCCAATTATGGATAATTGCACATTATTACGGGCCGACGCAAGGGCGGCCCCTACTATATAACCCTTTATTTCGTATGTATTTAACAACTTTTGGCGGGAGATAAAAATCTATCGGCTGATGGTGCTTCACTCTGCTTCGTATCATAGTGGACGATATTTCGATGTTGGGGATCGTAACACGCGTTAGATTGTCTTTTGTGTAATCATTAATGGGACGGGCAGACCCGTCCCCTACGGGAACACCGGGACGGTTCGCGATGACAAAAGTTGTAAATCGTAAAATATCCTTAAAATCTTTCCATAGCGAAAGGTCTTTTCCTGAATCCGCACCCGTGATAAAAAACAGCTCGGCAAGTTCACCATATTTCGATTTCAAATGTTTTATTGTTTCAATTGAGTAAGACAAACCGTTCTTATCTATTTCATAAGTGGAAATTTCAAATCTCTTATGCCCTTGTAAGGCTAAACGCATCATATTTAACCGGTCGCTATGCTCAATATCCCCTTCAATCGTTTTGTGAGGAGGCAAACCCGCGGGAATAAAAACAACTTTATCCAGATTTAACTGATACAGACACTCCTCAGCCAAAACCAAATGGCCAAGATGCACAGGATTAAACGTCCC
>CAYPYT010000082.1:0-5852 GCA_964415105.1 uncultured Planctomycetia bacterium
GTCTTCGGAAAAATTTAATCTATGACAGTTACAGGCGCATGTCTTTTTTGACGCATATTTTTTTGGATAAAAAACCGCTTCAAAAACGATATCAAAAAGTTGAAAGTTATGACAGTTTTTTAAATGGGGAATATTGTTCAAGCGCGGCGATTCGCGGAGAAACCTTGAGCGGTGAATATACGCGCGGAGACAAAGTTTTTCAGAATGACGGAAGTGTTCTTGATGTGGAAGTGAACAAAAGCATAACGCTTGCCGCCTCGGCGGAAATTGAATTTTCACATAGGGTAAAAGTAAAGCCCGGGAGCGTTCAGATTGTCGAATACGGTGTTGAATTCAATTTTTTAATATGGGACAGATGCTTTCTTTTAAAACCGAAACTTATAAAAACAGACGGGATGTTCTTAAAGGATCAATATTCAAAGGTTGTTTTGAGATTCTTTTTTAACAGGAAATTCCCGATTTTGACGTATCCGATCTATAGCGTAAATGAGACG
This sequence comes from uncultured Planctomycetia bacterium, assembly GCA_964415105.1. Taxonomy (GTDB): domain Bacteria; phylum Omnitrophota; class Gorgyraeia; order Tantalellales; family Tantalellaceae; genus BS750m-G21. The sequence continues at coordinate 495 of CAYPYT010000082.1, forward strand.
GAAAACGGACTTAATAAAACATTTCAGGGAATATCCCTGATTATCGGAGACGAATGCGGCGGTTCTTCCTTCGGAAAGTCTTCGGGTGAAATGAAAATTAGAATTGTGGTGGAAAAATAAGAAATACCGTAGGGGCGGACAGGCGCGCCCGCCCTTGTACCAATTGCAGAAAATAATTGTACATTTGAAGCACATAATACGTAGAAAAAAAGGCGGACACATGGGGCCGCCCCTACGAAGCAAGAGAAAGGGAAAATAAAGGTTGGAAAAGGGAAAAGAAAAATAATGCCGGAAACTAAGATCACAAAAGATGTTATCGTTCAAAATAAAACCGGACTGCACGCTCGGCCGGCGGCTATGTTTGTTCAAATAGCGAATAAATTCGAAAGTGAAATAACCATAATAAAAGAAGAACAGCGGGTTAACGGCAAATCAATAATGGGGATATTGATGCTCGCGGCGGAAAAAGGCGCGCGGCTCACAATAGTAGCCGAAGGGCTTGACGCGGAGGCGGCTGTCGAAGAATTATCCAAAGTTTTATTGAATGACCTTGAAAAGAAAAATTAGCACGCGGTAGGGGCGGGCCCGGCGTTCAAGCGTGAATAGTATTTGGTTGAGAAGTTGTTTTGCCTTCGGCGGCAGAACGGAAGATCAATCCGCAAAACAGGGTGGGTAGCTTTATGAAAAAACAGACCTCTTCACAAAGAAAACAGATACAGCTTAAAGGTATTCCCGCCGCGCCGGGAATCGCGATAGGTAAGGTGCATATTTTTGGAGCTGAAGATGTTGTGCCGGTTGAACGCGCCATCTCGAATAGCGCGATAACCTCGGAAATAAAACGATTTAAAGAGGCTTTAAAACAGACGAGGAAAGAGATTCTTGCCATAGAGAAAAAAATTTCACATGAAATGGGTATTGAACACGGCAAGATCTTCAGCGCCCATCTTTTGGTTTTGGAAGACAGTGTTCTCGTTCAGGAAGTTATCACCAGATTGAAAAAGAAAAAGAGAAATATTGAATTTGTTTTTACTGAAGTGATCAACCGTTACATGAAAGTGCTTTCCGGAGCTAAGGATGAATATTTGAGAGAAAGGATAAGCGATATCACTGATGTGGGAAAGAGAATATTAAGGAATTTGACAGGGGTTGAAGATAAAAAATTGGAAGATCTTGATGAGAAATCCGTCATAGTCGCCTATGATCTGTCTCCGTCCGATACCGCGATGATGCATAGAGGCCGTGTTTTAGGTTTTGTTACGGATATTGGGGGAAGGACGTCGCATACCGCCATAATGGCAAAATCTTTGGAAATACCCGCTGTCGTCGGATTAGAATCCATTACGGATATTGTGAAAAACGGTGACGAAATAATATTAGACGGGATTCATGGAGTTGTGATAGTCAATCCCAACAAAAGGTTTCTTGAAAAATATCAGAGAGAAAAGAAACGATACGAGTTTCTTGAACATGAGCTTGTAGAATTAAAGACACTTTCGAGTGAAACGCTTGACGGTAAAAAAGTGATCATCGCCGGAAATATCGAGCTTCCGGAAGATGTGGCCAGCGTTATTTCGCACGGCGCCGAAGGAATCGGGTTATATCGAACGGAATACTTTTATATGAACCGTAAAGACCTTCCCAGCGAAGAAGAACAGTTTAACGCGTATAAATCGGTCGCCGAGAGAATAAAACCTAATTGTGTGATCGTGAGAACTTTAGACCTCGGCGGAGATAAGTTTCTTTCGCAATTAGATGTTCCGAAAGAAATGAATCCTTTTTTAGGGTGGCGCGCGATACGTTTTTGTCTGGCGAGACCTGATATTTTTAAAACACATTTAAGAGCGATATTAAGGGCTTCGGTTTACGGAAACATTAAACTCATGTATCCGATGATTTCGGGAGTAACCGAGTTTCGTCAGGCCAACGAAGTCCTTGAAGAAGTAAAAAAAGAACTGCGTAAAGAGGGGATCGCTTTTAGCGAAGATATTCCCATAGGGGCGATGATCGAGGTTCCTTCGGCGGCGGTTATCAGCAACATCTTGGCGAAAGAAGCCGCGTTCTTCAGCATAGGAACTAACGATCTTATACAATATTCTTTAGCGGTGGACAGGGTGAATGAGAAAATCGCGTATCTATACGAACCGGCGCATCCGGCGGTTCTGCGGCTCATAAAAATGATCATTGACAATGGACATGAGAACAATATACCCGTTGGGTTATGCGGTGAAATGGCGGGGGATATATCGCTCACGACAATTTTGCTGGGGTTAGGTCTGGACGAGTTCAGCACGTCTCCGATCGCGGTTCCTGAAATAAAAAAGGTAATAAGATCCATCAGTTTTTCCGAAGCGCAAAAAATTGCCCAAAAAGCGCTGACATTTGCCTCAGGAAGTGAAGTTCAACAGTTCGCTAAAGATAAATTGCGGGAAATGGTGCCGGATATGGCAGAAGAATTGATGGGATAGTGCGTTGAGTTGTTGATTGTTGGTTCGTTGATGGTTGAGGCGTTACGAAATTAACTCTTCAACAAACTGACGATCAACGAACCAACGATCAACGAACTAACGATCAACGAACTAACGGAAAGGAAGGGTTGCGCATGAAAGGGTTGATTTTGGCGGCGGGATATGGCACCAGGTTATATCCACTGACACTGGACAGGCCGAAACCGCTTATAAAAGTGGGAGGCAAGACGATTCTTGAAAGGCTTTTACATAAATTTGAAGAGCTTAAAATGTGTGAGACGGTATATGTGGTAACAAATGATAAGTTTTCCGACATGGTTAAAAACTGGGGCAGAGACAGAACTTTTTCAGTTGAACTAAAGGTTATCAATGACCAGACACATACGAATGACGATCGGTTGGGAGCCATAGGGGATATCAATCTTGTTTTGGAAAAAGAAAACCCTTGTGATGATGTGTTGATAGTTGCCGGAGACAACCTTTTCGAATTTGATATAGCGGACTTTGTTAAATTCGGTGAGAATAAAAACAAATTGAGCGTCGCTTTGTTTGATGTGAAGGATAGCAAACTTGCTCAGAAATACGGGGTTGTTGTTTTGGAGAAAGATAATAGAGTTTGCGACTTTCAGGAAAAATCTCCCGCGCCTAAAAGCACACTTGCCTCGACGGGTATTTATTATCTGCCGAAAACAAAGTTGGATATGGTGGGAAAATATATGAAAACATCACTTACGAAAGACGCGCCGGGAAATTTCATAAAATGGGTTTCCGAAAATGACGAGGTTTTCGGGTATGTTTTTACTGAAGGGTGGTATGATATCGGGGATAAAGTTTCATTGGAAAAAGCCGATCTTGAATATCGGGAAAGAGAATTGGAATAGACATAAACTAAACAAAAAAGGTTTCAAGCGGAATCTTGGAAAGGGAACGAGTAATATGAAAAACAGATACTTATTTACGTCCGAAAGTGTTACCGAGGGGCATCCTGATAAGGTATGTGATCAGATATCCGACGCGATACTGGATGAAATATATAAGACTGATCCTTCAGGAAGAGTCGCGTGTGAAACGATGGTGACTACGGGGTTAGCGTTAGTCGCGGGTGAGATATCAACTTCCTGTTATGTTGATATTCCGAAAATAATCAGGCGCACCATACGTGAAATCGGATATACAAGCGCTAATTATGGATTTGATTATCTTACTTGCGGTGTGCTTACGTCGATTCAGGCACAGTCGGCGGATATCGCTTTAGGGGTTGATACGGGCGGAGCTGGTGACCAGGGAATGATGTTCGGATACGCGGCAGATGAAACGAAGGAACTTATGCCGATGCCGATCACATTGGCGCACGCGCTTACCCGGCGGCTCGCGCAGATAAGAAAGGAAAAAACCGTTAATTACCTAAGACCTGACGGAAAAAGCCAGGTCACCGTGGAATACCAAAACGGGATTCCTAAAAGAGTTGAAGCGGTTATAATAAGCGCGCATCATGACCATAAGGCTTCAATGAACGATATTCGCAGAGACATGGAAAAATTAGTTATTAAACACATCATACCGGCGGATCTAATGGATTCGGGCACGAAAATTTTCATAAATCCCACCGGAAGATTTGAAGTCGGCGGGCCGCAGGGCGATACGGGTGTTACCGGCAGAAAGATCATAGTTGACACTTACGGAGGAGTAGGAAGCCACGGCGGAGGATGTTTCAGCGGTAAAGATCCTACGAAAGTGGATCGGTCGGCCTCGTATATGGCGCGGTATGTCGCGAAAAATATCGTAGCATCGGCCCTCGCGAAGAAATGTGAAGTTCAATTAGCCTATGCCATAGGCGTGGCGGAACCCGTTAGCATTATGATCAATACGTTCGGCACGGGAAAAATGGAGGAAGAAAAGATAGTTAAGATCGTAAGAGAAAAATTTGATTTAACACCCGCCGGCATTATCGAAAAACTTAAACTGAGAAGACCTATATACAAACAGACCGCCGCGTACGGACATTTCGGCAGGAGTGAAGAAGGTTTTACTTGGGAAGAGATTGATATGGCGGACGAGTTGAAAAAAGCGGCGTAAATTGATTTGTCGATTAATTTCATTGCATATTGCACGTTACACGTGTCATGCGTAGCTTGAAACTTGTTACGTGCAGACGTGCCATGAGGAATAACGGGGACACCCCACTTGTAAGGAGCATTACATGAACGATTACAAAATAAAAGATATAAATCTCGCGGAGTTTGGAAGAAAAGAGATTGAAATAGCTGAACACGAAATGCCGGGGCTTATGTCTCTCAGGGGAAAGTATGCTTCCGGAAAACCGCTTAAGAACGTAAGAATAATGGGATCTCTTCACATGACGATACAGACGGCGGTTCTTATTGAAACTCTTACAGCGCTTGGAGCGGATGTAAGATGGGCAAGTTGTAATATATTTTCCACACAAGATCACGCGGCCGCGGCTATTGTTAAAGCGGGTGTTCCTGTCTTCGCGTGGAAGGGCGAAACACTCGAGGAATTTTGGTGGTGCACGCGGGAGGCTCTTTGTTTTCCCGGGGGTAAAGGTCCCGAACTTATAGTTGACGACGGCGGAGATGCCACACTTATGATGCATTTGGGTGCCAACGCGGAAAAGAACGCGGCAGTTTTGGATAAAAAACCCGGCGGAGAGGATGAAGAAGAGCTGATAAAACTTCTAAAAAAAACATCAAAAGATGAGCCGGGCAAATGGACTGCAATGGTTCGTGAATGGAAAGGTGTGTCTGAAGAGACGACTACCGGAGTTCATCGCCTTTATAAAATGATGGAAAACGCCGAGCTTTTGGTTCCGGCAATTAACGTTAATGATTCGGTCACCAAATCAAAATTTGATAACCTTTACGGTTGTCGGGAA
>CAYPYT010000083.1:0-5806 GCA_964415105.1 uncultured Planctomycetia bacterium
ACGCACTTATTTCGTAGTTTAAAATGTGCAATTAATTAACGTAATTGGTATTACTACCAACCTCGTAGGTTGGTAGTAACCTACGAGGTTGGTGTTTTTGAGGTTGGTGTTTTTGATGTTAAGGCAATTGAAATACAGTGCTTAGGGGGGTAAGCTGAAACGCTCGACAAGAGGGGGTATCTGTGTTAGAATTTATCGGTTATATCAAGATATTCTAACGGAAACTAATAGGATGGACGCGTATGAAAGGCTATTTTCGATTCATTAAACTTATTGCGCCTCATAGCGGGATTTTTATTTTGGCTGTTGTGTGTATGATTTTGTCTACACTTTTCAGCGCGTCCCCATTAGGGCTTATTATTCCCCTGATCGACAGGGTTATAACCGGCAAACAAATCGCTTTGCCTCTGGGGGTAATTCCGCCGCAATTTCTTGCCGATTTTATACTTAAGATCAATGAGATGCCTACTCTCAAACTTCTGAATACGCTGACGATCCTGGTAGTTATAATGTTTGTTTTAAAAGGTATTTTTGAGTTTTTCCAGACTTATCTGATGACCGATGTTAGTCAAAGGGTCATTCGTGACGTCAAAAACGAAACCTATAAAAAATTGCAGGCGCTGTCTATGGATTTTTACAGCCATAATCCGACGGGTCAGCTGATGTCGCGCATCACTTATGACGCGGCTGTGATCAGAGACGCGATAAGCAGTGGTCTCGCGGATACGTTTTATCAGCCCATACAGATCATATGCTACACGGCTATTTTAGCGGGCGCGATTTATCTGGGAGTTTCGTGGAAGCTCATACTTGTCAGCCTTGTTTTGTTTCCGATGATTCTTTATCCTGTCGTAAAAATAGGTAAGCGGCTTCGTAAGATCAGCAAGACTTCTCAGGAAAAAATCGGAGACATCAACAATATGCTTCTTGAGACAATAGCGGGCGTAAAACTTGTAAAAGCATTTTGTATGCAGGACTATGAGTGGAAACGGTTCAAGGCGCATAATCAGATGTTCTACCGGTTAGATATGAAATCCGTCAAAAGGATGAAGATAGTAAGCCCCATGACCGAATGTATGGGGGTTTTTTGTGTGGCGGTAATAATGTGGCTCGCGGGCAAACACATAGTCAGCGGAAGTTTATCGGTGGGAGTTTTTTCTACGTTTATTGCCGCGGTTTTTTCCATGATGAAACCCGTAAAAAAATTAAGCAATGTTTATGGAATAAACCAGCAGGCTTTGGCCGCGGCGGATCGTATTTTTCAACTTTGGGATGAACCGATCACAATAAAAGAAAAACTTGAAACGGTTCCTTTTAACTCTTTTGAAAAGATGATTCAGATAAATAATGTGTCGTTCAGGTACGAAAAAGAAGAAGTTCTTTCAGAAATCAATCTAACGGTAAACAAGGGGAAAATAGTCGCTCTTGTCGGCCCTTCGGGCGGGGGAAAAAGCACGTTAGTAAACCTTATCCCCAGATTTTATGATCCTTCAAGCGGAAACATTACTATTGACGGTGTCGATTTAAAGGATCTCTCAATAAAAGAACTCCGTGAAAAAATAGGGTTTGTAACACAGGAAACGCTTCTCTTTAATGATACGGTAAGAGGAAATATAAGTTACGGACATAAGGATATAGATGAGGAGCAGTTGGTACGTGTCGCGAAAGCGGCTAACGCTCATATGTTCATAAAGGAATTTCCTTTAGGATATGACACCATGATAGGTGAGAGAGGTCTTAAAATATCAGGCGGACAGCGGCAGAGGATCGCCATAGCAAGAGCCGTGTATAAAAATCCGCCGATTCTTATTTTTGACGAAGCGACTTCTCAGTTGGATACGGAAAGTGAAAAACTTGTTCAGGACGCCATCAACAACCTTATGCAGGGGCGTACGGTAATTGTGATCGCGCATAGGCTTAGCACGATAAAACATTCAGATAAGATCCTTGTCATAGATAAAGGTAGAATTGTCGGAACGGGACGGCACGAAGAACTTCTTAGCACAAATCCTTTATATAAAAGGCTTTACGAGATACAGTTTGCCGATCAAGAGACAAAATAGCGCAAAGAGCAGTATTTGAGTCAAACCATTTTGCGCCGGCGCTTTCGCTGGGGGGTCTGCCCTTTGCCCTATTTGAAGGGGAAGGGCGGACACGCGCTTTCATCTCTGGATGACAGTATACGATATAAGAATATTCACCCCGCGAGTCCGCGTTCCGCGCGGGAGCGCATATTTTACTTGAATTTATGGTGATTTTATATATAATAGTCGTTCAGTATATTGCAATTTTAACACTAAACAGTTACTTCTTTCCGAGCATGATGTTTTTGAGTGTATCAAAAATTTAATCATGCAAAACGCGGGGATTAACTGAAGCAAGAAGGAGAATGAAATGGTGATGAGATCAAAGGTCATAAGAGAACTTTTAGAAAACGGCGTGCATTTCGGGCATCAGACAAATAAGTGGAACCCGAAAATGGGAAAATATATTTTCGGCGAAAAAAGCGGGATATACATAATTGACTTGGAAAAAACTGAAAAAGCTTTGGCCCGGGCGGAGGAGTTTCTTACCTCTCTTGCCGCGGAAGGAAAAACCGTGCTTTTCGCGGGAACAAAAAAACAAGCCAAACAAACCATCAAAGATGAAGCCGAACGATGCGGAATGTTTTTTGTTAACGAAAGATGGCTTGGAGGGTGTTTAACCAATTTCACGACTATTAGAAAAAGCGTTGAAAAGCTTAACGGCATACAGGAAATGAAAAAAGGTGAAGCTTATGAGGCGCTGACAAAAAAAGAGAAAGCATATATCGATAAACGAGAATATAAACTTCTGAAAAATCTTTCAGGTGTCAGAGATATGAATGAGCTTCCCCATTGCCTTATCGTTATTGACGCCGAGGCGGAAAATATCGCGATACAAGAAGCGCGCAAGATTGGGATCCCGGTAGTCGCTTTGATCGATACTAATTGTAATCCCGAATTGATAGAGTATCCCATACCCGGTAACGATGATGCTATTCGCGCGGTGAAGTATATAGTATCCACTCTGGCAGAAGCCGTTTTGAAAGGCAGTAAGGGAAAGACGATTCGCGCCGTAAAAAACGAAGACACTCAAGATAAAGAAATCGGCGAAAAAAAAGAAACAAAAGAGGTTGTCTCCGAACAAGAGGCGGCAGTGAAAACGGTCGAAGAAACTCAGCCTGAAAAACCTCAAACTGAAACCCCCAAACCAGAAGCGATCATAGTTGAACCCGAGTCGGAAGAAGAATTTTTAGAAGGGGATATAAAACTCGATAATTCAGGCGCGTAAGTATAAAGGAAATAAACAGAATCACAACTTCACTGTAAAAGGCGAATATAAACGGAGGAAAAAACACGATGAATATTTTAGACGAGATAAAAAAATTAAGGTTTAAAACATCCGCCGGAATGATGGACTGCAAGGCGGCGCTTAAAGAAGCCGGTGGTGATATCGAAAAAGCGGTAGCGGTTTTAAGAAAAAAAGGAATAGCGAAAGCCGCCAAAAAAGCTTCTCGTATAGCAGGGCAGGGTATTATTGAAAGTTACATCCATACGGGAAATCGAATAGGCGTTCTTCTTGAAGTGAATTGCGAAACGGATTTCGTCGCGCGCAACAGTGAGTTCAGAAAAATAACAAAAGAAATCGCGATGCAGGTGGCCGCGGCGAATCCTTTATATGTTTCAAGGGAATGCGTTCCTAAAGACTCAATAGAAAGAGAAAAAGATATATACCGCAGTCAGGTGAAAGGCAAACCCGCGAATGTAGCCGAAAAAATAGTGGAAGGAAAACTTGATAAATATTTTTCAGAAGCATGCCTTTTAGAACAACCTTTTATAAAGGATCCGAACTTTAAGATAAATGAGATCATCACCCAGCTTATCGCGAAGTTAGGTGAGAACATTGTAGTAAAAAGATTCACGCGATTCGAAGTTGGCGAAGAATATTAGTTTGGGGTCCGGTTTTCGCGAAGTCGGCGGCGCGAAATAGATTATTTGTGAGAAATTATGGATATCGTAGGGACGGCTGAATGTGTTCGCCCTGAATGACTTGTCGAATATGGAGATTATGCCTAAGAAAACTAAAAAAACCGGACGAGTAGTTTTGAAAATAAGCGGTGAAGCGCTTATGGGAAAGTTGGGCTACGGGATAGACCCCGAAGTTTTAAAGTCTATCGCTCTTGAGATAAAAGAAATTAATCAAACGCGTGTGGAAATAGCGGTAGTTATCGGAGGGGGCAATATTTTTCGGGGCTTAACAGCCGCCTCCAAGGGTATGGACAGATCTACTGCCGACTATATGGGAATGCTGGCGACAATGCTGAACGGGCTCGCCCTTCAGGACGCTTTGGAAAAGGCGGGCGTAGACACGCGTGTTTTAACGGCGATAGATATGTGTGAACTCGCCGAACCGTACATTCGTCGCCGAGCCGTACGGCATTTGGAAAAGAAACGGGTAGTGATATTTGTTTGCGGAACCGGAAACCCGTATTTTACGACTGATACCGCCGCCGCGCTCCGGGCGATAGAGATAGGAGCCGACATGGTTTTGAAAGCGACAAAAGTTGACGGGGTGTATACGAAAGATCCCGTCAAACATAAAGACGCGAAAAAATTTGAAAAACTTGATTATATGGAAGTGTTGCAAAATAAACTGAAAGTTATGGACGCGACAGCCGTCAGCCTTTGCATGGACAATAGTTTGCCGATAGTCGTTTTTAGTATGAAGGAAAAAGGCAATATAAAACGAGCGATTCTCGGAGCGAAAATAGGGACAATAATTACTTAAGGGAGGTCTTTATGCTTCAAACAGAAAATGACAAAGTTATAAAAGAGTCCGAACTTAAAATGAAAACAGCGCTTGAAGCCGTAAAAAAACAGTTTTTAGGCATCAGAACCGGAAGAGCGCATCCGAGTTTGGTTGAAAGTATTAAAGTCGATTATTACGGAACAAAAACACCGCTTAAACAAATGGCGAATATAACCGTTCCGGAACCGCGAATGATAGTGATCCATCCATGGGACAAGTCTTCCATGGAGTCGATAGAAAAAGCTATTTTAATTTCAGATATAGGGATAAACCCCGTGAATGACGGCAAGCTTATACGTCTTGCCATGCCGCAATTGACGAAAGAGAGACGTGAAGAATTGGTAAAAGTGCTTCATAGAATAATGGAAGAAGGAAAAGTTTCGATACGCAACGCCCGGCATCACGCGAACGACACAGCGGCAAAACTTGAAAAAGATAATAAAATGACAGAAGACGACAAATTTACGACAAAAGATAAAGTTCAGAAATTGACAGACGAATATACAAAAAAAATGGAAGCAGTTTTAGAAGAAAAAACAAAAGAAATAATGAACTGATACGGATTTTTTCCAGTATCGGGCCGCTAGCTCATCCGGTAGAGCAACGCCCTTTTAAGGCGTGGGTGCTTGGTTCAAGTCCAAGGCGGCTCACCAGTTTTCGCGAACGCGAAAATTGATCCCGAAAATGCGACGAAAAGGAGCATTTAAGGGACCAAAAAAACCCGAGGATCGAACCTCGGGTTTTTTTTGTTTATGATCCCGATAATCTCTAAATTGACTTGCAGAGAGAGGACTGATTTTTAAGCTCAATTTTGGGATAAGAATTTTTCGATTTGATCGTGATTACCTGCTATGATTGCAATACGGCTATTTCCTTCTCTGCGCAGAATAATTCGCATATTGCCTTCAATGCCGGACTCGTAATAATACCAATTACGTTAATTAATTGCACATTTTAAACTACGAAATAAGTGCGT
>CAYPYT010000084.1:0-5726 GCA_964415105.1 uncultured Planctomycetia bacterium
GGCACATTGCATGTGCCCGCATTATACCAACCTACGAGGTTGGTGATTCAGAGACGGGTCGCGGAGGCGAATGTTAGTGAAAAACATTACAGCATGAGCCGTCCTGGGATTTGAAGTAAATTTGGCAAGCAAATTTACCTCAAGGCACTCGGATGTTAATTCGAACTAATGGTTTCAGAACACTGCGTGTTCTGTAACCAAAGTCTCATTAAAAGGAAGGCATCCGGCGCCCTGGATTTGAAGTAAATTTGGCAAGCAAATTTACCTCAAGGCACTCGGATGTTAATTCGAACTAATGGTTTCAGAACACTGCGTGTTCTGTAACCAAAGTCTCATTAAAATGCAGAAAAAAGAAGTTGTTATAAAAATTGAAGATCTTGTTAAACGTTTCGAGGATCGAACCGTGCTTGACGGAGTGAACCTTGAAATTTTTAGAGGAGAGACGTTTGTTGTTATTGGCGGATCGGGGTGCGGCAAAAGTACGCTTCTGCGTCATATGATAGGAAGCCTGAAACCTGATTCCGGCAGAGTTTCTTTGCTTGGCAGTGATATTACGGATTTTTACGGGGATGAGCTTGATGATGTTAGGATGAAAATAGGGATGTCTTTTCAATCGTCCGCTTTATTTGATTCAATGACGGTGGCCGAAAATGTCTCTTTAGCCTTAAAAGAGCATACACGTCTTCAGCAAAGTGTTATTGATATTATCGTCAAAATGAAACTGGAACTTGTGGGGCTTCGAGGATTTGAAGACCTTATGCCTAGTGAACTCTCCGGAGGTATGCGCAAGAGAGTGGGTTTGGCTCGGGCGATCGCGATGGATCCTGAGATAATTTTTTATGACGAACCGACTTCAGGACTGGATCCGATCGCTCAGGCCGTAATAGATAGACTCATAATAGACCTTTCAAAAAAACTTTCGGTTACGAGCGTGGTTGTTACCCATGACATGAAAAGCGCCATGGCGATAGCGGATAAGATCGCCATGCTTTATAACGGAAAAATCCTGTTCGTTGGAACCAGCAGTCAAATAGAAAAATCTAAGGATGAGGTGATTCAGCAGTTTATCTCGGGTCGTCACGATGGGCCGATACGTTTTTTTAAACGAAAAGATGACTACTTGGATCATTTGGTAGAATAACCGGCAAAACGGCAAACCAAGCGAATCAACGAACCAATCTTAAGGAGACTTAATATGAAATTTTCTAAAGAAATACAGGCTGGACTGGTTATAGTCGCCGCGTTCGCGGTGGGGGCGATGTTTTATGTCAAAACCGCGAAGATTCGCGCTAAGACGTACGAATTAAAAACTTTTTTCAACTTCGCGGGGGACTTAAAAAACAATGCTATCGTAAAACTTTCCGGGATAGAAGTTGGAAGACTCAAACGGACGAATTTTATTTATACACCCGAGACGAAAGTGGAATGTATTCTTGAAATTGACCAAAACGCTAAAATCCATAAGGACGCTATCGCGTATATTGGAACATTCGGATTTGTCGGAGACGCCTATATAGGACTTACTCCCGGCGCGCGCGGAGATTTTTTGAAAAACCGGGATGTTATCCAAAGCGAAGATCCTGTTGAGATGCGTCTTTTAATGAGAAAAGCGGATTCCATAGCGGATAACCTTGACCGCATACTATTCGAAGTGAAAAACATTGTTACCGACAATAAGCAGGGATTAAACAGCATCGTTGGGAATCTTGAAGTGACTACTGAAAATTTTAAAGAGTTCTCCGAAGACGTCAAAAAACATCCATGGAAGTTGTTGTTTAAAGGAGAATGATCCTGAGCTTAATTATGATGAAATTCAACAAAGAAAAAGTCGGGTACATAGCGTTAATGGTGTTTATCTGCGTGCTGCTTCTTTCGATCTCATATCTCAGAATATTCGATGATTTTGAATACAGTACATTCGATTTCAGATTTAAGTTTCGTATTCCTCAGCAAACTAACAAAAATATTGTAATTATCGAGATTGATGATGATTCCATAAAAAAATTAGGCGGATGGCCTTTGCTTAGGAATTATCACGCTCTTTTAGTGAAAATTCTCGCTTCTAACGGTGCTAAAACAGTTGTGTTTGATGTATTTTTCAGTGAAGAAAAAGAAGGTGATGAGGAGTTTACTAAGGCTCTGAAAAATGCCGGAATAGTGTATTTGCCGTATATCTTTGACGCGGAGAGAACCGCGAGTGATAAAAAAAGTGTTCACGCGGCCGGTTTTGCCGCGCCTCTTGTCGATACTTTCAGGAAAGCCGCGAAAGGGTCCGGATTTATTAATGTCGAACCTGATGAGGACGGAAAGATACGGCGGATCACTCCATACATCAAATACGATGGTAAGCTGTATCCTCATTTAACCGTGTTGTCCGCCATCAATGATCTTGGATATAAATTTGACGAAGTAATCATTATACCTGAGCAAAAAATAATTCTCAATGATGAAACTTTTATCCCGCTGGGCGAAAATTCGTCGATCATGATTAATTATCCCGATGTATGGGGAAAGGGTTTTCGGCATTATTCCTATGTTGAAATTCTGCAGTCTTATCTGGCGGAAGTTACCGGCCGCGCGCCTCAAATAGATCTGAACGAGTTTAAGGGAAAGGTATGTTTTGTCGGTCTTTCCGCGGCGGACGCTCGCGACACTCACCCTTCTCCTTTAGAAACCGTATATCCCGGAATCGGAGTTCATGCCAGTGTGTATAACAGTATCGTCCAGGATAGGTTTATAAGGCGTTTAAATAAAGGGTGGAATCTCTTAATTCTCTTGGTAATGTGGGGCGTGACAGCCTATATTACAGGCAAAGTTCGTAAACGATTCGGTCTTATTTCGATCTTTCTTATAATAGCGGCATACGCGGTTATCGCGATGGTTTTTTTCTGGCCGTTCGGTATCTGGATAGATGTTTTTTATCCGATTATAAGTATAGTTACGGTTTATGTCATATTTACGTTCAAGAAATATGTTACGGAAATCAGAAAAAGAGAAATTATAGAAAAAGAGCTTAATATTGCCAGAGATATTCAGCGGAGTTTTTTGCCGGTAGAAATCCCTTCGCTTCCGGGAATAGATATAAAGGCTGAGATGTTAACGGCTCGGCAGGTGGGCGGAGATATTTATGATTTTGTGCGGCTCGGGGATACTAAAGTCGGAATTATGATCGGTGACGTTTCAGGAAAAGGCGTTCCCGCGGCTCTTTACATGGCAAGACTTGTAAGTATCTTTAAAACTTTCGCCGTAAAAGTTTCTCCGGCCGAAATACTTAAAGATGTTAATGATCGCCTTGTGGACGAATCGGGCAATAATCTTTTCGTAACGCTTACTTACATGATCTTCGATACGAAAAAGAGCACTGTTACATACGCGATAGGCGGGCATCCTCCCGCGATTCTGATGGATGCTGATGGTAAAATTGAACTTCTTGAAACTGAGGAAGGCATGCCTTTAGGGCTTGTCCAAGGCAATTTCACTGAAAATAAAAAAACTTATAAACCGGGAAGCGTTTTTGTTTTATATACCGATGGCGTGACCGAAGCCATGAATGCCAAAAATGAAATGTTAGGAGAGGGAAAAATCATTGAATTAATATCAACTCTTAAAGGTAGTTCCCCTAAGGAAATAATTTCCACCATACAAAAGGCGGTTGTGGATCATGCCGGAAACGCCGCGCAATATGATGACATTACGATTGTTGTAATTCGTACATAGAGAAATATTAACGAATAAGGAAAAAATTAAATGGATTTAAAATTAAAAAAATTGAAAAATTTTACACCGCGGAAAGGTCCGCTTCTACTCATAATAATGGACGGAGTGGGATTGGGTCGGCAGGATGAGTCTGACGCGGTTTTTTTGGCAAAAACGCCTTGCTTGGACAAGTTGTTCAAGAGCCGGTTTTTTACTAAACTCTCGGCGCATGGAACCAGCGTAGGTCTTCCGTCCGACGAAGATATGGGAAACAGTGAAGTTGGACATAACGCGCTTGGCGCGGGAAGAGTTTTCGATCAGGGCGCGAAAAGAGCGGATAGTGCTATCGCGGACGGAACTATTTTTAAAACAGCCGAGTGGCGGGATCTTTCGGAAAACGTAAAAAAAACCGGGGGCGTGTTTCATTTTATAGGTCTTTTATCCGACGGAAACGTTCATTCTCATATAGATCAGTTATTCGCGATGGTAAAGCGTCTCGCGGCCGAAGGAGTGAAACGTCTCCGTATTCACGTGCTTCTTGACGGGCGCGATGTCGAAGAAAAATCAGCCTTGATCTATATTGATAAAACAGAAAAACTGTTTGCCGGGATAAACACGCGAAAGGGGTACGATTACAGAATTGCTTCCGGCGGAGGCCGTATGGTTACTACCATGGACAGGTATAACGCGGATTGGGCTGTTGTTAAAAAAGGATGGGATGCTCATGTCTTGGGTAAGGCCCGCGAGTTTTCTTCCGCTAGAGAGGCGATTGAGACCTACTATAGGGAAGATCCGGCGATGACGGATCAATATTTGGATTCTTTTGTTATCGCGCGGGATTCTAAACCTGTGGGTTTGATAAAAGACGGGGACTCGGTCGTTTTTTTTAATTTTCGCGGAGATCGGGCGATAGAAATTTCCCGCGCGTTTGAAGAAAAAGACTTTTCGGAGTTTGATCGCGAAAGATTCCCCAAAGTTCATTATGCCGGAATGATGCAATATGACGGGGATCTGCATATTCCAAAACATTATCTTGTTGACCCCCCGAAGATTGACAGAACCGTAAGCGAATATTTGTGCCGAGCCGGTATCCATATGTTCGCGATTTCCGAAACTCAAAAATTCGGACATGTGACATATTTTTGGAACGGAAACAAATCGGGATATATATGCCGGGATCTGGAAGAATATGTTGAAATTCCTTCGGATAAAGTGCGGTTTGATAAAGCGCCCGCGATGAAAGCCCCCGAAATTACGGAAAAAACCATTGAACTTCTAAAAAGCGGTAAATTTGTTTTCGGTCGGCTTAATTTTCCGAACGGTGACATGGTAGGACATACCGCCGAGCCGAAAGCGATCATAAGCGCGCTGGAAACTGTTGATTCCTGTGTGCGGAAACTTTTAAGCGTCATAGAAGAACTCGGTGGTGTCGCTTTGATCACTGCCGATCATGGCAATGCTGATGAGATGTTTACGGTTCACCGCGGCAAAAAAATTCCCAAAACAGCACATACGCTTAACCCTGTCCCGTTTATTATTTATGACCCCTCCTATGCCGGAGAATACAAAATGAAAAATCTCCCCAAACAAGGACTTTCAAACGTAGCCGGCACCATTCTAAATTTACTGGGTTTCGAAAACGTAAAAGACTACGACCCGTCGCTTATAGCGTTTAGTTAAGCGGTTAGCCGGTTTACCGGTTGCATACTGTACATAAACGCCCTGTCTTACAATCCATTTCGCGCCGCTTCCTTCGTAGGGGCGGATTCAGGGCTGGCTCATGTTACATTCGCAATCTGGTAGGGGATAGTGGGAGTTCATCCTCGTAGGTTGGGCTCTTCCCATCCTGCGAGGTTGAACTCGGGGTATTTTGTTAATGGTGGTGGCAGAGACTGGTCGGAGGCGAATGTTAGTAAAAAACATTTGATATCCTGAATTTAAAATGACGACTAAACGCTATAGGTATAATACTGGGTTTGGAGCTTTACCGATTGTATATGGTGGAGCTGAGGGGGCTCGAACCCCTGACC
>CAYPYT010000085.1:0-5716 GCA_964415105.1 uncultured Planctomycetia bacterium
TACTCAACATTTTCGAAGATGAACCTGTTATGTATATTTTCACTTTCTCGGTATCGAGTACCCTCCTGATAAACCTCTCCCAGCCATCAACATTTTGTATTTCATCAAAAAATACGTACACGATTGTATTTTTTTTTGCCGGATACAATTCATAATATGAGTCTAACACCAGGGATAACGTATCCTTGCTTATAGGATCCAACCTGTCATCTTCAAAATCAATAAAAAGGATATCTCTTAAATCCCCGCCTTTTTCAAGTATTTCTTTCATTATTTGGTAAAAAGAAAATGTCTTTCCCGAACGCCTCACCCCCATAACGGAAAATATCTTGCCTGCAGGCGCGCTCCAATTGTGTTCTCTCTCCACCAGATCAGGTATACCCCTTTGGTGAAAATCACTTATTATCTGCTTAATCTTGTCTTTTTTAGTCATAGCGTCCATCCTTTCTAATAAGGACAAATATACACCATTTCTTCCTTCTTGTAAAGGGCGATTTGCAAATTATAAAAAAAATGGTGCTCCCCGGACGTAAGGGACGGTATTCCATTATTCCTACAATTCGTTGCACGTCTTCCTCATCGTACGGGCACGGCATGCCGTGCCCGTACACGGGGGTGGCGAAGATGTGCCTTTTTCGGATTAATGTTTTTTTTATTCGGGAATAAAAAAAACAACCCCGCGGGTTAATCCGCGGGGTTGGTTTTTAGAGACAATTTCCGGAAAATCCCTCTATTTCTTTTGGAGCATTTTTCTTTTTTTCTGTTTTTGGGTCATTAGATCTTCCGCTTCTTGTTCCTGATCTTCCATCATTTTTCGCAGTTTATGCATACAGGCCGCTTCGATCTGACGGACCCTTTCGCGGGTTATTCCAAAATGTTTCGCCGTGTCCCTCAAGGTATGCGAAATTTCGTCTTCACCCAAACCGAACCTGAGAGTAAGTATTTTTTTTTCTCTCTCGGTCATTTTTTCCAAAAGACCCACTATTCTTTCATGCAGGAGAAACTTGGAAAGTTCGTCAACGGAATTTACGATACTTTCGTCCTCGATCAGATCCATAAATTCCGAATCTCCCGATTCCCCGATGGGCGCGTTTAAACTGGCAATATTTGCCGACATATGGTTTAACTGACGTACCCGCGCGACAGGAAGTTTCATTTTTTTCGCTATGTCGCCGATTTGCGGAGTTTTCTTCAGTTTCTGCAGAAGATGCGTTTTAACTTTATGGAACCGCATGAGCATTTCCATCACATACACCGGAATACGGACGGTTTTGCCCTGATTTGCCACGGCACGGGTAATAAACTGTTTTATCCACCATGCCGCGTATGTGCTGAACCTATAACCTTTATAAGGGTCGTATTTGGTAACCGCTTTCATAAGACCGAGATTACCTTCCTCGATCAGGTCAAGCATCGGAACCCCCAAATAACTGTATTTTTTGGCAATGTTGATCACGAGCCGCAGGTTACTTTGTATCATTTCCTGCCGCGCTTTTTTGCTCCCCTTTTTGATTTGTATAGCCAGCGTTTTTTCTGATTCGGCCGTTAATAGAGGTAAATCGCGTATGTCCTTCAGATAAAGTTTTATCGCGTCCATATTTTATTCGCGGCCTGAGAAAACAAACCGCGTCCCTCCCTTCTGCTTTTTATAGCGACCAGTTATCAGTACAGATCGTGATTTCTCTCTGATAACTGTTACTGTGTAAAAAGAACAGCTTGTGCCGCGGCAAGTCTTGCTATAGGCACACGAAACGGAGAACAACTTACATAATCCATCCCCGCTTTATAACAAAACAAAATAGAATCCGGATCACCTCCGTGCTCACCGCAAATGCCTACTTTCAGTTTGGGACGCACACCTCTGCCGCGCTCAATGGCGATAGAGATCAGTTGACCGACACCTTCGGTATCAAGCGACTGAAAAGGATCACGCGAAAGTATGTCTTTATCAAGATACGGCGCTAAAAACGAGCCCATATCATCACGCGAAAAACCATAACTCATCTGAGTCAGATCATTGGTGCCGAAAGAAAAGAACTCGGTTTCTTTCGCGATCTTATCCGCGGTAAGAGCCGCGCGCGGAATCTCAATCATCGTCCCTATCATTACAGGAAGTTTTTTAAGTCCATATTTTTTCAACACTTCCTCTTTAACTGCCGCGATGATCGCCTTCTGATCTTTTATCTCTTTATCCATACCTACAACCGGTATCATTATTTCCGGAAACACTTTTGTGTTTTTTTTGACCAGTTCAGCTGTCGCTTCAAGTATGGCGCGCACCTGCATTTCGGTTATTTCCGGATAGGTTACACCAAGTCTCACTCCGCGGTGCCCCATCATCGGATTACTTTCTTTTAAGAGAGATACGCGTTTTTCAAGAACATCCATTTGTATATCCAAACTCTTCGCCAGTTCCGACAGCTGATCTTTCTGGTGAGGAACAAACTCGTGAAGAGGCGGATCCAAAAGCCTGATCGTAACAGGCAGGCCTGCCATAGCCTTAAGAGTCCCCTTTATGTCACTTTTAACATATGGAAAAAGCTCTTTAAGCGCGACTTTTCGATCAAGGACTGAATCGGAAAGTATCATCTTCCGCAGTAGAAAAAGCGGTTTTTCCGCGCCTTCGCCGTAAAACATATGTTCCGTTCTGAAAAGACCTATGCCTTCAGCTCCGAATTCGCGCGCCCTTTTCGCGTCTTCAGGCGTATCCGCGTTGGTTCTTATTTTCATGTTTCTGATGGAATCGCATATCTTCAGAAAACTGTTAAGCGTTTTATTTTCTTTAGTCGCGTCTATCATGGGAAGCGCGTCTTTGTATATCAGACCCTTTGTCCCGTTCAGCGTGATCCACGCGCCTTCTTTGAGGGAAACGCCTCCTATCGTCGCGACTTTTTTATTGTAATCAATGTCAAGTCCTCCGCATCCGACAACACAGCATTTTCCCCATCCGCGCGCGACAAGCGCGGCGTGGCTTGTCATTCCGCCGCGTGTGGTAAGTATCGCGTGTGATGCCCTCATTCCTTCAACGTCTTCGGGATTTGTCTCTTCCCTCACGAGAATAACATCTTCGCCTTTTTTCGCCCATTCAACGGCGGAATCCGAATCAAAAACGATTCTTCCAATCGCGCCGCCGGGTCCGGCAGGCAAACCTTTTCCGAGAGGTTTATGCGTCTTTTCGGCATCAGGATCAATGATCGGATGTAAAAGCTCATCAAGTTGAGACGGTTTTACGCGCATAACGGCTTCTTTTTTGGTGATCATTTTTTCGTTGACCATATCAACGGCCATTTTTACCGCCGCGGGACCGTTGCGTTTTCCAACACGGGTCTGAAGCAGATATAAAGTTCCGTCTTCGATCGTAAACTCCAGGTCCTGCATATCGCTGTAATGTTTTTCCAGTTTTTCCTGAATCGCGTCAAGCTGTTTGTACGCGTCCGGCATGAAATCCGAAAGCATTATTTCATGGCGGTTATGTTCACTTTGCGAATTTTTATTTATCGGCGCGGGCGTTCTTGTTCCCGCTACAACGTCTTCCCCCTGGGCGTTTATAAGATATTCTCCATAAAAGTTATTATCTCCGTTACCCGGATTCCGCGTAAAAGCGACTCCCGTCGCGGAACTTTCGCCCATATTTCCGAACACCATAGACTGAACGTTAACCGCCGTACCCCATTCGCCGGGGATGTTTTCAATACGCCTGTACGATATGGCTCTTTTCCCGTTCCATGACGCGAAAACCGCTCCGATCCCTCCCCAAAGCTGTTCGTGCGCGTCATCAGGAAAGGCTTTGCCTAAAACTTGTTTTACTTTCGTCTTATATTTTTCACACAAGTCTTTCAGATCGCCCGCGTCAAGCTCGGTATCCAGCTTTACGCCTTTTTCTTCTTTCTTGGCGTTCAGAAGTTTTTCAAGTTGCTGTCGTATGCCTTTTCCCTCTTTGGACTCTATTCCCGCGGCCTTTTCCATTACAACATCCGAATACATTGTTATGAGACGCCGATAGGCGTCATAAGCAAACCTTTCATTCCCGGTTTTTTTAACAACACCTTTTATCGTATCGGTGGTAAGCCCCACGTTGAGCACGGTTTCCATCATGCCCGGCATGGACTGTCTTGCGCCCGAGCGTACCGATACAAGAAGAGGGTTTTCGGCATCATCAAACTTTTTCCCCATAACTTGTTCAACTTTTTTAAGCGCTTCTTGAACTTCTTCTTTAAGCCCTTTCGGATATTTTCCGGCGTTTTCATAATACGCGGTACACACCTGAGTCGTGATGGTAAACCCTGCCGGTACGGGAATTTTTAATTTCGGATGACCCGCCATTTCAGCAAGGTTCGCGCCTTTACCTCCAAGCAGATTTTTCATGCTTCCCTCACCATCGGCCTTACCTCCGCCGAAAAAATATACATTTTTTTTAGTTTTCACGGTCTCACATTTTTTACAACCCGTTTTCTTTGTCATCTTGCTCTTTCTCCTCCCATTTTGTGTTTCGCCACTAAGGTCATATCCCCAGTTTTTCACCAATAAACTTTTTCAATTTTGCTGTTTCTATTCTTTCCTGCCGCATGGTATCCCTGTCTCTCACCGTAACTTTATCGTCGGAGAGAGAATCAACATCCACTGTAACGCAATACGGCGTACCGATCTCATCTTGCCTGCGATAAAGCCTTCCGATAGACGCCGTATCGTCATAAACCACCCTGTAATCGCCTCTAAGATCGTCCCTGATCTTAAGCGCTTTTTCGACTATCTCGGGTTTGCTTTTTAAAAGAGGCAGAACCGCGGCCTTTATCGGGGCGAGACGGTTGTCAAGAGACAAATATGTGCGTTTTTTTTCTCTGACAGTTTCCGTCTTATACGCGTTCACAAGAAAAGCAAGAAAGGCTCTATCAATTCCGCCGGAAGGTTCGATAACGTAAGGAAAATAACTTTTACCGGAGGAGTCATCAAAATACTGCAGGTTTCGCCCGCTGATCTCCGCGTGTTTTTTTAAGTCATAATCCGTACGGCTGGCAATACCCTCAAGTTCCGCCCATCCCATCGGAAAAAGAAACTCTATATCATGACATCTTTTCGCGTAATGCGCAAGCTCCTCTTTTTTATGTTCCCGAAGACGGAGTGTTTCTTTATCGATTCCCAGAGAGATATACCAATTCATTCTCTCGGATACCCAATAGTCATACCATTTGTCGTCTTCGCCGGGCTTCACGAAAAATTCAAGTTCCATCTGTTCAAACTCCCGGCTTCTGAAAATAAAATTGCCGGTGGTGATCTCGTTCCGAAAAGATTTGCCTATCTGCGCGACTCCGAACGGAAGTTTCCGCCGGCTTGAATTGAGTATGTTTTCAAAATTCACGAATATGCCTTGCGCCGTTTCCGGGCGGAGATATATGTCTTCGGCGTCGAGCTCAACCGATCCGAGCCGGGTTTTAAACATAAGATTAAAACTTTTCGGTTCGGTAAGTTCTCCTCCGCATTCGGGACAAGACTCGGTCTTAAGCTGATCGATTCTAAATCTTTTTTTGCAAGCTTTACAATCTGAAAGCATATCCTGAAACGACCCCACATGTCCGGAGGCCTTCCATGTTTTCGGATTCATAAGAATTGCCGAGTCCAATCCCTCAATATTCGAGCGGTCATAAACCATGGACTTCCACCACTGTTTTTTTACGTTGTTCTTAAGTTCAACGCCCAAAGGTCCATAATCCCATACGCT
>CAYPYT010000086.1:0-3713 GCA_964415105.1 uncultured Planctomycetia bacterium
CGCGCGGCCTTTCTCGTCAAGCCCGGCTTGTAAGACAGAAATTTTTCCGGGAGGAGTCTTTCTGAAAAATATATCCCAGGATCTTGTTTTTTCGATATACCGATAGACCACATTATCGTCTGACGCAAAAAAATATTTTCCGGTATGTAGGACATGCCGAATATTCCCCGGCAATAAAGTATCCCGCGCGTAACATTTCAATACCTTATTCCGTTCGTCAAAGGTATACATGCCTTCATCAGTCACGGCCAATATCGTACCGTTTTCAAAAAGACAAAGATGTCTAATCGCCCGCGAATCTTGATTTTCTTCCAAAAATTCGTCACTCTCGTCTATATCGTCTTCATACACTTCCTCCTCTTCGGAACTGTTTGCTCCCGGCAGACTGAATTTTTCCCAGGTTTTATTTTCCGCGGAAAAAACGAAAAGATTTCTTCCCGCCGCCGCGAAGAGGACACCGTCCCGATAAAAAACATCCGCGATATCATGCCGGAGAAATTCAGGCCCGATACTTTTCCAAGCCGACTCTTCTATTCTAAAAAGTTTCCTCCCCCGCCACGCAAGCACGTTCCGGTTACCTTTTTCTTCTTCGACGGTTATTCCGGAGATATTTTTAATCCCAAACAAACATTTCCAAGCAGAATTATTTTCCTTAAGGAAAATACCGTTCTTGACAGCAACGATTACAGCATCATCAGTAATAAACATGTCCCTTATTTCAAAATTTCCGGCGGGAAGAACTTGTTTTTCCCAACTACCTCCCGCGTTTTCCGTCCGATAAAGCCCTTCTTCAGTTCCGAGATAGAATTCAGTCAATCCTTGAACATTTTTGGCGCACGTTATGTTGCCGCTTATCACCGGAGACACTTCGCTCCACCCATTCCATTCGATTGCGGAAGAAACGGCCGTCGCGAAAAAACAAACGCTCAATATAAAAACCGCCGTAATTCCACTTGCGGCATGAACACGCGCCTTTCGCGTTAAATTGAACCTTCCTCCGAACCGATCCCGTATCATTTTCACTTCTTCCCCCTTTGATATTTATTGCTGTTTTTAAACACACTTGAAAGATAAAAACGCTCTACATTTCCCTCCCCCGAGTATTTTTGTTATTAGCCCTACAACCCAATAAAAGCGCGCCTTCTAAAAATTATCCGCTTGACAGGCGCCCAAAATTTGATACAATGAAGTGTCAATATAAAGCGTTAGATCCATCCAGGTCTTACGCCTTAAGGCGGGTGAATATTCCCTACCCTCACCCGCCTTTTTATTGTATTTCATTTTGATTTTTTGTCAAACAATTTTTCATGTTTAGGCATGCTCTCCTCAAATTCCACCAAAGTTACGGACACATGCAATGTGCCCCTACGAATTTTATGGATTATGTTGGAGCTCATTGCATGTACCCGTAACCTATTTTGTCATCCCCGGTTAAAACTTGCGGGGACAAGCTTGTCATTTTCTGCTATACTTATTCTTATGCGAATAAAATTATCTGATGATTTTTTATGGGGCGCGGCCACTTCGGGACACCAAGTAGAAGGCAATAATCATAATAACGATTGGTGGGAATGGGAAATGGAAGGAAAAACTCAAAGTTCCGGAGCCGCGTGCGACCACTACCGCAAATTTAAAGAAGATTTTCTTCTGGCAAAAGAACTGGGACATAACGCTCATCGATTGAGCTTGGAATGGAGCCGACTTGAAAAAGAAGAAAACGTCTGGGACAAATCAGAATGGGATCATTACAAAACAGTTTTAGACGAACTCAACAAACTGCGTATCACTCCAATAGTAACATTAAACCATTTTACGATTCCGCTGTGGTTCAAAAAAAAAGGAGCATGGCTTAACGAAGAATCCGTTAATATTTTCGCGCGTTTCGCGCGAAAAGCCATAACAGAACTGGGCGGGAGAGTGCAATATTGGATCACGATCAACGAACCGAATATTTTGGCGTTTCTCTCCTATTACTACGGCCAGTGGCCGCCCGGCCGGAAAAGTTTTAATGAGGCTCTGCTCGTACTGAAACATCTGCTGAAGAGCCACGCTAAAAGTTATCACCTGATGCGTGAATTCGCGGATAAAAATTCGGGAATAAAACCTCCTAAGATAGGCATCGCGAAAGCCGTAACAGCGTTTCATCCGTGCCGCGCGTTTTCCATACCCGACCGGTTAAGCGTTCTCCTCAGAACATGGATGCACAATCACGGTCCTATCTTTTCCTTAATAAAGGGACGAATACTAATACCGCCCCTCACGCCGGAAGCGCTTTACGCGGAAAAAACACTTGATTTTATCGGCCTCAACTATTATTTCCGCCAATTTATCAGACAAGGAAACCCCTTTATGAAAAACTTTCTCGGAGAAGTGTGCTCTCTTGGGCATCACCCGAATGCCGGAAAAACAACCGATATGGGCTGGGAAATTTATCCGAAAGGAATCTATGAACTCGTTAAAAGTTTTTCCCGATATAAATTGCCCATAGTGATCACCGAGAACGGCATGGCTACCGTTGATGATTCTCGGCGCCAAACCTTCATTAAACAACATCTTGATTATCTTTTTCGAGCAATGGAAGAAGGTTCCCCGGTAATCGGATATCTGCATTGGTCTCTTCTGGACAATTTTGAATGGGCCGAAGGATACACAAAACGCTTCGGACTGGTTCACGTAGACTATAAAACTCAAAAACGCACAATCAAAAATTCCGCCCGTTATTATGCCTCGATTATTAAAAATTCCACCTTGTAGGTGGAATTTCGCATATCGTATATAGTATGTCGTATATCGCAAAACACCCTTCGTCCCACCAACTCTCCCCCTTAGAAAAAGGGGGCTGGCTTGCCCTGTATCCATGCGGGACAGGGGGGATTTCGATTCCACCTCGCAGGTTGCCACCAACCTCGTAGGTTAGTGGTGGCTCTTCACACCACTAACCTACGAGGTTGGTGGCAAGGTTCCACCTCTCGCGCAAGTTTATGAGCGGCCACAGAGGGCCGCCCCCTACGCTTTATATTTTCGCAATTTCTTCCGCGGTTAATTCCCAATCCGCCGCGCCCGCATTTTGCTCAAGCTGTTGCGGAGTCCTGCACCCAACTATACAACTTGCCACCTGGCGGCGGCTAAGAACCCAGTTGATCGCGGCTTGACTTGCCGGAACTTTTCGCCGGGCGGAAATTTCTTCAAGAACTTCAACTATTCTTTGGGCTTTATCCCACCCCGAGCCTTTATAGTACTTATAAAAAAAACTTTTTACATCCCCTTTGGAAAAAGCGAGCGGAGCTTTGTATTTGCCCGACAAAACGCCGCCGCCCAAAACTCCATACGAAAGAATCGATATATTCTTTTCTTCGCAAAAAGGAATCAGCTCTTTCTCTATTTCTCTATCTAAAAGTGAATACTGCACTTGATTGCTTATTATCGGCGCTATGGAACAAGCGGAAGAAAGCGCCTCCTTACCAAAATTGCACACCCCGATATGCTTGATTTTTCCTTCACAAGTAAGTTTTTTCATCTGCGCGAAAGTTTCCTGTAAAGGAGTATTCGGATCCGGCCAATGACATTGATATAGATCTATCGCCTCAACATTAAGGCGCCGGAGAGAGTTTTCTACCTCTTCTCGTATAAACTTCGCGCTCAAGTTCGGCCTAAGCGCCGTACCTTTCCCCTCCAGCCCGCACTTTGTAGCAATCATCACTTTGTCTTTTTTC
>CAYPYT010000086.1:3813-5706 GCA_964415105.1 uncultured Planctomycetia bacterium
AACCATCAACGAACCAACGAACTAACCAGCAAACCGGCTAACTGGATAGTTGGCTCGTTGATTGTTAATCGTTGGTTCGTTGTTTCTGTTGTTTCGTTGATTGTTGGTTCGTTAATCGTTAAATTTTCAACCATCAACGAACCAACGAATTAACCGGCTAACCAGCTAACTGACAAACTTGACCTTTCTTCTGTCCTATGATACGCTTTTTCCAATGAAAAAGATACTTCCTATTATAACCATCGCCGCGGTAATAACAACCGCCTTTTCCGTAATCTGCCGGATGTTTGATACGTCTTTCGCGAATTCCACTATCGATTGGTTCTCATTTATTGTGGGGATATTTTTAATTGTTGAAGCGATCTTTAAAATGCGGAATTTTCCGGAGGCTTTTTTCCCCGAACAATTTTTTAGAAGCATCCGAATATTAATAGGCTTTTCGATTTTTGCGGTACATCTTATTGAGTACATATGGGGAATAGATTGCAAAACGCTGGCCTCTCCTCTAACTCAAAGCCTGATAGACTGGACCGCTTTCGCGGCGGGTATCTTTTTAATGACCGAGGGCACCTTCAGAATATTTTCCACAAAAAATCCATCTTTGCCGACCCAACTCTTACGAGGCACCCGCCTAACCATAGGCACCTGCGTCTTCGCGATACACCTCCTACAGTTCATGCGTTTCTGAATATCAATTGAAAAAGGAAATTAGGGGGATTTTACACCACCATCCTCGTAGGTTGTTTGTAGGGGCACATTGCATGTCCCGCTTGTGAACCTACGAGGTTGGTGGTGGTTTCCCTCTTTTAAAAAAAGGAATCAGACAAACACTCCTCCTTTGTAAAAGTGGAATTAGACAAACTCTCCCCCTTTGAAAAAGGGGGCTGGGGGGATTTTCGTTTTTTAAACCGCCGAGTAAACTCTTTTCAACGCGCTGAAATAACTATCGATTTCCGACCAATTGGCAGGTAAAATTTTAGGCAGGTTCCAGATAAAATAACCGGAATATTTGCTAAGAAGCTCTTGCGGATTTTTGAATCTTGAAAAATTTTCGGCAATCGGCTCCAACATACTGCTAATAATTTCTCTTATGTTTTCTCGCGTTACCTGTCTACCAGTATTAAGGAGAACTATTCTCGCAAGAGATTCCATATCAAGATCTTCTGAATCTAATTGTATCCGAGTTAAAAAATCATTAAATTTAAGGCTGAACATCAAAAAACCAAACGGAGTTACACTACACAAACTTTTCTCAGGGATCTTAAGGGGAACCACAAAAGCCTGTTTCTTTAATTCAGCATATTCATTTGGCACTTTATCCTCTATTCTGTCTTCAACAAAAAAGAACGTATTATCCCAACTTCTGCCTTTCTCAGCCATTTTAGCCGCGGCTTTGTTAAGTGTTTTTACGTACACGATATGTGAATTACGTTTAAGTGACACCATTCTCTCTGCCATAAGACCTAAACCCGTCATATCCACATCATTTCCTATTCCTTCAATATCTTTTAGCCTTTCTTCATCGTCAATAACCACAACAGCCAAGACATCGCTTTCTTCAATTTGCCGAACATTTCCCATTTCGTTGATAAGTTCTTGAGTAAGAGCCTTTTGGCTTGATTCTGTGGTTACAAAAAGATCCTCTTCCTCAGCAATCCCCCCGGGCAATATTCCGAGAGCTTCACTATAAAAATCTTTTTCGGAAAGACTTGAGATCATTGTTTTGCTATTATCTCTATGGCCAACGATTAAATACAACTCATTCGTTACAGGTATCGCGGATGGGCTTAATTTTTCACTTTCACCAATTTTTTGTATTTTCCACCATATCTTTTCCACATCCAAAACTGATACTTTTAATTCAAGGCTTAACAGTTCTTTACTTAGTTTCTC
>CAYPYT010000087.1:0-5669 GCA_964415105.1 uncultured Planctomycetia bacterium
AGCCGCCCTGCTTCGCCTGTTCCTGCGTAGCTCTACCTCTGATCCCGCTTCGAAGAGCGAAGCAGAATGGTGGGCGAGGAGGGGGTCGAACCCTCACGGTTTTTACAACCGAAGGATTTTAAGTCCTTTGCGTCTGCCAGTTCCGCCACTCGCCCCGCCACTTCATTCACTATTGTTATTGTCAATTCATCCAAGGCGCACACACGGGTGCGCCCCAAGGCTGGCTCATGCTGTGATGTTTTTCACTAACATTCGCCTCCCTGAATCACCATCCTCGTAGGTTAGTGGTGGCTCCTCACACCACTATCCTACGAGGTTGGTGGAGGCGCGGACCGGATTCGCACCGGTGTACGCGATTTTGCAGACCGCTGCCTATCTTCTCGGCCACCGCGCCCTTTTCCATTTAATTTTTTCTACACCGTTTTTTAAATGCTAACCCATTATGACCACTCAACTTAACATACCCGAACAAAAATGTCAACACGGAACCACCCGCAAGCTATTTTCCTATTACCCTCACCACCAACCTCGTAGGTTGGTAGTAACCTACGAGGTTGGTGGTGAGGGTGGATTTTCTTATGATTTTTCCCATTCGACATCCGCGTTTACGTACAAAACGTTCCCTCCTCCGGCATGATTGGCAGATTTATCCGCCAAAAGGTGTTTTGAAGAGGCGTCTCTCACGGATAACCCTGACGTATACACATAATCGGGACAATCTATTGTTCCAATCTCTTTCGTCGCCGGACAATCCATCAACTGCGCGTTCGAGAGATATTGTTCTTCATATAACGTCCGGAGATTTTCAGGAAAGTTTCCGCCATGTTCACGAGCGTACATATACAAGGACACCCCCGCTTGACGCAAATTATCCGCGCAAAGAGTCTTTTCCATTTTCGCGCGGCTATACCGAATAAACGGCATCATTAAAATTCCCAGGATGATCACTGTCAAAAAAACCAGCAAAAGCTCACTTATCGTAAATCCTTTCCTGTTCATCTCTTATTCCTAACTGTCACCGCGTTTTTTACGACCCTTAATATGATCTTTGCCATTTTCTTTTTTGTTATGCTCTTGAACTGCTCTTTTTTTCCGCTGGCGGCACCTATCACCATATAATCTTTTTTTCCCGCGCCGAAAGGATTTTTTCCTCGTTTTTTTTCGTTAACCACTATGAAATCTAATTTTTTCGCTTCAAGTTTTTTTTTGCCGTTTTCTACCGGTCTTTCGGTTTCAAGCGCGAATCCCACTTTTATGATATTTTTTTTTGCCCCTATTTTTGAAAGAATATCCGTATTTTTAACCAAATTTATCCGCAGTCGGTCTTTTTTCTTGATCTTATTTTTTTCTATTTTTTCCGCCCTGAAATCACTCACTGCCGCCGTCATAATTATGCAATCATGTTTGTCTATTTTTTCAAGAACCGCTTTTTCCATTTCTTTTGCCGTCGTCACATTGATCACTTTTATCCCGAGCCCGGCATCCAGCCCTACCGGCCCGCTTATGAGACACATTTCAAATCCCTGCCTCTTTCCTTCGCGGGCGATTTCGTACCCGAGAGTTCCTGTCGAATAATTTGATATAAACCGAATCGGATCCAGCGGCTCAATAGTCGGGCCCGCCGTAACCAGTACACGCGGGATGTTTTTTTTCTTTTTGTTGGAGGTGCTCATGAATTTTTTGTATTTATCTCTTATCCGTTAGAATATCTTCCACCTTTTCGACTATTGCCTCCGCCTTCGCCAGGTGTCCGATCCCGGACCGGCCGCATGCTAAATGCCCTAGAACCGGAGAAACAAAATGATAATCATTTTTTTTAAGATATTTTATTTTATCCCGCATTATGGCATTATTAAACATTTTATCATTCATTGCCGGAGCGAATATTACCGGACAATCCGCGGCCGCTATCGTGCACGCCAAAATATTGTCACATATTCCGGCGGCGACTTTCGCGATCATATCGGCGCTTGCCGGAGCTACTAAAATAAGATCCGCCCCATCCGCTAAGGAAACATGAACGGGCGAACGTGAAGATGGAAGAGAAAACATATCCCAATGCGCTTTTTTGCCTGTTAAAGTTTCCAGCGTGAGCGCCGTAATAAAGTTTTCCGCGTCCGGAGACATAACACACTGTACGGAATATCCTTTTTTTCGAAGAAGCCCAATAAGATCACACGCTTTAAAAGCGGCAATACTTCCCGTAACTCCAAGAATAATATTTTTCTTCATAATACTGTTTTTCCGCGGGTTTTACGCGGCCTTTATCCTGACTTTTCCCGACATGATTTCTCTGATAGCGATTGTCGTGACTTTTTCCATAGGACTCGAATCTATCAGTTTTTTCATCCCGGAATTCAGTTCTATCGCCCTTAATGCCGCGAGATTACAGAGTTTATACACGCTTCCTGTTCTTTTCAGTAATTCTTCCGGTGATATTCTGTCCATTGTTTCTCCTCTTTCTTCTTTTAATTTTGGTTTAACAAACGGACAAGGCACGAGGGGCCCGCCCCTACACTTTGTTTCTTCTTTCCTCTATGATTATACTTTTAAGTTCGTTCACGGCCTCGGTAAGATCGTCGTTAATGATCAAATAATCGTATTCATCCCGCGCGGCGATTTCCCGCGCGGCTTCTTTCAACCTGAGCAATACTTCTTTTTTGTCGTCTGAATTTCTTTTTTTAAGCCTCTCTTCCAGCGCCTCTCTTGAAGGAGGCATAATAAATACGCTTACGCTTTCGGGAAAAGCCTTTTTAACTTGTCCGGCACCTTTAACATCGATACTTAAAATTATGTCCTTTCCCTGAGCGAGCACTTCTTTAAACCGCGCGAACGAAGTCCCGTAATAATTTCCAAAGTTTACTTCATATTCGAGAAACTCCCCGTCTTTTATTTTTTTCTCAAAATCTTCTTTCGAAATAAAAATATAATCTTTACCTTCCGTCTCCGATTCCCGCGCCTGCCGCGTGGTATAAGATACGGACCTCTCCATGCCCGATATTCCGTTAAGCACACGGCTGACAATCGTCGTCTTTCCACTGCCGCTGGGAGCGGAAACAATGACAATAAGCGTCTTTTTTTCCTGGGTCATATCGTATCCCTTTATACGCGTACGGTAAAAAAACTATTCAATATTCCGTATCTGTTCTCTAAGTTTTTCTATTTCGCTTTTTATCTCAATAACCGCTTTCGCGACTTTAAAATCATTAGATTTGGCGCCGATAGTATTGGCTTCCCTCTGCATTTCCTGAGCGATAAAATCCAGTTTTTTTCCCACTTCCGCCTTCGCCGTTCTTACCGCGTCTTTATACGCGGCGGTATGCGCGCTTAAACGGGTGATTTCTTCCGCGACATCGCAGTTTCTCGCGAAAGAAGCGACTTCCGCCTCTAACCTGCTCTTATCCGGAATCACTTTTTGGGATACATCCTTGATTGACCGGATCAATTTTTTCCGGTATTCTTCGACACTTTTGTCCCCGTATTTTTTTACGATACCCACATTTTTTTCGATCAAGTGAAGTCTCGAATAAAAATCTTTTGCCAGCTTACTCCCTTCCGTCTGCCGGTAAAGAAGAAGTTTTTTGAGCGCGCCCTCGACAACTTTTTGTATATACGGCCACTGTTTTTCCTCGCTTTTTTCTTCCACGGTCTCAACAACTCCGGGAAACCGCGCTAACTCCATGATCCCTATTTCGCCCGTTATTTTAAGGCGTTTTTGCGATTGCTTGATCTTTTTAAAATATTCGCTAAGAACTTTTTCGTTCACTTGCACATTTTTCACGTTTGTATTTTTTTCGCCGCCGGCAGTATTAATATTGACAAAAACTTTCCCCCTAAACATTTTTTTCTCAAGAACTTTTTTAACTTTTTCTTCTAAATTAAAAAATCCGTTATAAACATTGCACCCGACACTCAAACTTTTATGGTTCAATGATTTTATCTCCGCCGTTATTGTTCCATAAGGGCTTTTTACCGACGCTTTCCCGAATCCTGTCATGGATCTTATCATTGTTTTATGAACACTTTTTATTTTTTCCATATTATTTTCCTTCTCCCCATTCTTTTGTTTTATTTTTCTTTTCAATTTCAATTGAGGGGTAAATGTCCTCAATTATTTCATCGGGCTTGAACCACAATTTTATTTCTCTTTCCGCGTCTTCGCTATTTGCCGAAGCGTGCATAACGTTTTCGTATACTCCCGCGGTCGTAATTCTGCCGTAGGCTCCCCTTATGGAAACAGAATCCGCTTCTTCCGGATTGGTTTTACCGCAAATCTCCCTCACTTTTAAAATAGCGTCTTCCCCCCAATAGACAAGCGCCATCACTTTCTTTTTGTGATATTCTCCCATTATATATTTGACCAGATCTTCAAAAAAGGGTTTCTCTTTAAGCTCTGAGTAATGCTCTTCGGCAAGCTCACGGGAAACCTTTACAATCTTCGCGCCGATAATATTCAGCTTCGTTTCCGAAAGACGGGTCAGAATATTCCCTGTTAACGATTTTTTTAACCCATCAGGTTTAATTAGCACCAATGTCTGTTCCGGCATAGTAAATATCCCTCCAATACGTTTTTTCGCCGCTCCTCTTTCGCGGCTTTCTTCAACCTTAAACAACACTATCCCACACCTTTGCATAAACTCCGGCACGCAAAAGCGAGGGATATTATATGGAAACCCTTAAAAATGTATACTTTGTATATCCAATATCCGTTCTATTGTAGCAACTCGCGCCAAAAAGTCAACCCTTGATTCACGTTACAATCCATTTCGCGCCCCCACCTTCATAGGGGCGGACCCAAAACTCACACCCGCCCCTAATCTGGGGCCAAGTCCTCATCCTAAAAGAAACCGACAAAGCCATATTAGTAGAATCCGGAATAAAAACCTGGATCCCCAAATAGAGGATTTATAATATACGGTTAAAAAATAATGTTTTTGAAATTTGTGTTGAGAAAAGTGTGGTTGGGTGAGCGCTTACACTTGCTCGTGATCCGCTATTTCTAATTTCGAGAGCTGGCTTCGCATAGTCAAATATCACCAATCAATTTTTCTATCTATTTCATCTAAAAATGTACATATTTCTCTTTCATCTTTAAATTTAATGTGCCATAAAAAAGCTCCATTGTCAGACCGCTTGAAACAAAAATATTCCATTTCAGGCACAGGTGCATAGATGGGTTGCTCTATCAGAACATTGACTAAAGATCTAACAAAAAGCAACCAATTAACCCTATCCTCCAAAAATTCAACAGGCACTCCCTCTTTCCGAAAAAGACATAGTAGTTCTTCATTCAAGGCTTTCATGTATACAAAATAAATATGTTCATCAAAGTTTAATCGTCCACAAGGTTCGCCTTTAGGAACGCTTTTATTTATCCTCTCCATTATTAATTTAATGCCATCTGCCATTATGTCTTTCTTAATGTGAACAGTCCAATCGCAAAAAAAAACGAATTAAAGCATACTTATTCTGAGCATCCGTTTTCCTAATTTGATCTAATAATTTGCGAAGTTGCACCATAATATAAACAACATGGTACTCTTTGTCAAATTTACCGGCATCCAATAAAACTGTTAATTTATTAACAATATTTTTTATCGTAATTCAATCTCTCAAATCTTTACCAAATCAGCCCTCGTAGGGAACTTTATAGGGTCGGGGCTTGACAG
>CAYPYT010000088.1:0-5655 GCA_964415105.1 uncultured Planctomycetia bacterium
CACTTTTTCGATCGGCACAAACTTCTCTCCGAGTTCAATTCCCGAATCCTGCTTTATTGACCACGACTTAGGCATTTGATTCGTATAAAACTTGTTTATGTTCTGAATAATCTCCTTAAGAGTGTTCACTATCTCCGGTTTTATGTCCTGGTAAGCGCCTGAGATCTCAGCTTCGGTAACGCGGAGATCTTTTCTCGTCATATTCACCTTATCAAACTTTTTCGTATACCGGAGAAGCGCCTTGTCCCCGTCTCCGCGCACCTTCGCTAATATTTTAGAAACCTTGTTCTGAAGGCGTACCCGGCCGTGATCATCTCTGTCAACCAGACTATTAAACGCTTTACTCCCCACTTTTATACTGCGCATACTAACCCTTTCACTCCTCTTTTTTACGTAATAATTCTTCGGCCATATGACGCGCCGTTTTCAGCGCCGTCCGAAGTCCTAAAGGATTTTTTCCGCCGGCCTGAGCAAAAACAGCGTTCCCTCCGCCCGCGCCGTCAATATCTTTTGCCGCGTCTTTTATGATTTCTCCCGCGACTACAACCGCGCTGGAAGAGGCAACGGTTAAATAAGCTTCTCCGGCCATACTGCTTCCGACAATAACAACATCCGCTTTCTTCTGGAGATACGCCGACACTTTTCTGAGAAGCGTCTTATCCAAATTTTCAAACTCGCCTGAAACAAATCTTATCCCGCCGATCTCATAAGAATCCGCCGCCATTTTGTCCGCTTCTTTTATCGCGTCATTCAGAGACGACGCCGCTTTTTCTTTTTGAAATTCTTTCGCGTTTTCAGCCGCGTGTTCTTCGGCATTTTTAAACACCGGCAGAATATTCTCGTCAAAATCAAGAATAACATCTTTAGTTATCTTTTCCAGCCCTGATAAAATCTTTACGGCGCGATCGTAAACGATTTTTCCCGGTTTATCATCATTAAACATTTCTTTAAATCCGTCTTTTTTTATGTATTCCTCAAGTTTCTTTTTCATCCAGCTTTCGGCGCGCGCGCCTGTTAACGCTTCAATACGCCTGACGCCGGCGGCAACGGAGCTTTCCGAGATGATCTTTATGATGCCTATATCCCGGGTATTATCCACATGTGTGCCTCCGCAAAATTCCTTAGACTCAGTCCCTATAGAAACAACCCTTACCTCTTCCCCATATTTCTCTCCAAAAAAAGAAAGTGCCCCATCCGCCTTCGCTTCATTCAAAGACTTTGTTTCTTTTTTCACCGCGAGCGCGCTCTCTACCCACTCATTTACCATCCGTTCCACTTTAAACAGTTCTATTTTGGACAGCTTCTTCATATGAGTAAAATCAAACCGAAATCTCTCCTCGTCAACATAAGAACCCGATTGTTTTACATGCTCTCCCAGAACCGCGCGAAGCGCGCTCTGCAAAAGATGTGTCGCTGTATGATTTTTAGCCGTTCGGTTTTTTCGAGAGGTATCAAGTGTTATAACAACTTTATCATTTATTCTGAAAGTACCATATTCAACCAAAACAGCAAAAATTTTCCGGCCGCACGTTTGGAAAGTATTCACGATATTCATAAGAGCGCCCGATTTACTTATCGTACCGGTATCTCCCGCCTGCCCGCCTGCTTCCGAATAAAAATGAGAGCTTTGCGGATTTGATACGATCTCGGCACATTCGCCTTCGGTGATCTCAAGAGAAACTCCGTCCTTTTTAAGTATGAACTCTATGGCCGCTTCAAGCGGAAGAACTTCGGAATATTCGGGGTTTGGAGCTTTTAAGAACCGATCCGGCTTAAAAATAAATTCCGCAGACATCCCGCATCCCCTTCGGGATGTTTCTTTCCGCTCGAGCATAAGCTTTTGAAAAGCGGGAATATCAAGTTCAACCTTCTTTTTTTCCGCTTCTTCCGTTATCACCTCAAACGGCAATCCATAGGTATCTACCAAATTAAAAATTTGTTCTCCGCTCAGTTTTCCGCTCCCGGAGGAAACCATACATTCAAAAATAGGCAAAGCCGCGTCTAACGTACAGGCAAACCTTTTTTCTTCTTCCATTATGATCGCGGAAATATGCTCACGCTTATCAAAGATCAGCGGATAAACATCTTTCATCAGATCCGCTATTTTGGCGGCCGTTTTATATAAAAATGGACCTTTCCCGGGTCCTCTTAAATAGGCCCGCCTTATAAGTTTCCTTACGACATACCCCCGCTTTTCATTTGAAGGGGACACTCCGTCCGCTATCGCGAAAACCGCCGCGCGAATATGATCGGCAATAAGATTCGCGCCCGGCGCCGCCGGAAGGGCGACACCGCTCTCTTCAAACTCTTGGTTAACCGCGCGGATAATCGGCTCAAAAAGATCCGTTTCAAAATTTGTCTTCACGTTCTGCATAACGGAAACTATCCGTTCCAGCCCCATGCCCGTATCAATGTTTTTGTTAGGCAGTCCCTGAAGCGTACCGTCAGGTTTCCTTTCAAACTCGGTAAACACAAGATTCCAAACTTCAACAAACCTGCCGCAATCACAAGCGGGAGAACAAGTCTTTTTTCCGCACCCAACGCCGCTTCCCCAATCATAAAAAATCTCAGAACACGGCCCGCATGGTCCGTTAGGCCCCAGTTTAACCGCGTCCGCCGGCCAAAAATTATCCCGCGGACCCAATTTAACTATTTTTTCTTCGCCAACCTTAACTTCATTCCGCCATATGGAATAAGAAACTTCATCCTCCTCATAAACCGATACCCATAACTTCTCCTCGGGGATTCGCATCTCTTTCGTCATAAATTCCCAAGCCCACAAAATCGCGTCTTTTTTAAAATAATCCCCAAAAGAAAAATTCCCGAGCATTTCAAAAAAAGTGTGATGCCGCGGCGTCTTCCCGACGTTTTCCAGATCTCCCGTCCTAAGACACTTCTGACATGAAACAGCGCGCGTAAAAGTAATTCCTCGCCCCATAAACTGCTGTTTGAACTGATTCATCCCCGCGCCGGTAAAAAGCAAAGTCGGATCTTTTTCCGGCACAAGCAAATCACTTTTAACTACAGTATGTCCCTTTTTCTTGAAAAATTCCAAAAATTTTATTCTTATTTCACTTGATTTCATAATGTGCTCGTATACCGTATGTAGTATGTCGTATATCGCAGAACTTTTCCTCCGGAGGCGACCCGCCTTCGGCGGGAGTTCTTCACGATATACCATATGCGACATACGATATACGATCTATAATTCCTCTACTATTTCTTCCGAAAGATCCGCGTCAAATCCCCTACTTACAAGAAACCTGAAAACTTTCACCCGAAGTTTTTCCCCTGAAAGCTCTTTTTCAAGAGACACTTTGTCTTTTACCAAGTTTAAAGCAATCGTACGATTATCTAATTGTTTTGATTTTTCCAGAAACACCTGTTGGATCGTATCATCCGAAACACCTTTTTCTTCAAGCTCCGCGCGGATAACTTCCGCCGCGCGCGGCGAGAAATCAAGTCTGGAATCGATCCATTCCGAAGCAAAACGCGCGTCATCTAAGATCTTTTCTTTTCTGAGCGCGCCAACAATATTCTCAGAAACGGCGTCGTCGTAACCCGCTTTTAAAAGGCGGCTTTTTATTTCGTATTCGCTTCTGGAACGCGCGGCAAGAAGACGTAAAGAATATTTTTTTCCTTTTACCGTATCATTCCGCATTCTATGATTGGTCTCCGGAAGCAAGTACCTTTTTAACTTCAAGCTCAATGCTATTAAGCATCTTTACGTTTTCTTTGAGAAACATCCTCGCGTTTTCCTTCCCCTGACCTATTTTTTCGTCCCCGAAAGAAAGCCATGTTCCGCTTTTTTTAATAACTCCCATTTCTTCCGCAATATCGATTAAGCTTGAAGATCGGGAAATTCCTTCATCAAAAAGTATATCAAATTCAGTCTGTTTAAACGGAGGCGCCATTTTATTTTTAACAATTTTCGCTTTGACGCGGTTGCCTATGATCTTATCCCCTTTTTTTAGGGACGCGATACGTCTTAAATCTATTCTGACCGACGAATAAAACTTAAGCGCGTTTCCGCCGGTGGTAGTTTCGGGATTTCCGAACATTACGCCAATTTTCATTCGTATCTGATTGATGAAAATAACGCAAGTTTTTGATTTACTTATCACCCCTGTCAGTTTCCTAAGCGCTTGACTCATAAGCCGCGCTTGAAGACCCATATGGGAACTGCCCATATCCCCTTCTATTTCTTTTTTCGGTGTCAGCGCCGCTACCGAGTCAATAACGATAACATCAACAGCATTACTGCGAACAAGGGTTTCCGTTATTTCCAAAGCCTGCTCTCCATTGTCAGGCTGTGAAATTAACAGCTTATCAAGATTTATTCCGATTTTTTGCGCGTAAAGCGGGTCAAACGCGTGTTCCGCGTCAATAAAAGCCGCTTCCCCGCCCGTTTTCTGAGCGTTGGCAATGATATTCAATGTAAGTGTAGTTTTTCCGCTTGATTCAGGACCGTAAATTTCAATAATTCTTCCTCTCGGAATTCCGTTCACGCCTAAAGCCAGATCAAGCCCAATCGCCCCGGTAGAGATCGCGTCAACTTCAACTTTAAAATCTTTGCCCATTGTCATTATCGCGCCTCGTCCGAAATCTTTTTCAATCTTATTTAACGCGAGCTCCAATGCTTTTCTCTTTTCTGAAATAGCTGTATCCTCTTTTGCCATAACACTTTTTGCCGAAAGTTTAGTCCCTGATTTCTCTGCCATCGTAACCTCCTGTTAGCCGCGATATGTAATGATAAATTCGGCGGAATATATTATTCCTCTTTAAGTCTGCTCATGTTTAACAAATGTTCCGGTTCCCGAAATTTCTTTTAAGACCCGGGCTGTACATTATACTTTGATTATTATACTTACAGAACCCCCTTTTTGCAAAGAAATTCGGCATACCTGTACTTCGTAGGGGCGGACCCATGTGTCCGCCCTTTTCTCTGCGTATTTGGTATAAGGGCGCACACACGGGTACGCCCCTACGGTATTAATGGGGGCGAAACTCCCCGACCCCTCAAATGAAATTGTGTTCCAGGATTATTTTGAGTACATGGTCGGCAAATTGCGTTTTGATGGATCCGCGGCTTCCTTTACAGATTATTTTGCGCGTTTGGGCGCGGTTTTTTGAAACTACCGCGATAAAAGCAAGCCCCGCCGGTTTTCCCTTTGTCCCGCCGCCGGGTCCGGCAATTCCCGTAACCGCCGCCGCTATATCCGAGCTGAACACGGATTTCGCGCCTTTTGCCATAGCCAAAACAGTTTGGCGGCTTACCGCCCCGTATTTTTTTATAACCTCTTTCGGCACACTAAGAAGAGACTCTTTCGCGGCATTCGAATAACTAACGACACTGCCTAAAAAATAAACTGAAGCTCCGGAGACATTAGTAACCCGGTCTGAAACCAGCCCCCCCGTACACGACTCGGCAAGAGCCAGCGTTATTTTCTTCTTTTTGAACACGCGGCCGATCTCAATTTCCAAAGATTCTTTTTTTGAAGAAATTTTTTTCTTTAATTTCATGTAAAGTATTATATCGCAGAAAAATGGATTCAGGAATATTAATTCGAAAGAAAGGCGCCTATGTAGGGAACAATTCCAACACCATTCACTCCGCCAACAACCTCGTAGGTTGGTAGTGCTCTTTACTACCAT
>CAYPYT010000089.1:0-5644 GCA_964415105.1 uncultured Planctomycetia bacterium
CGGTTCTTGATATGATCACGTCACCAAACTCTGATAACACGGCATTTACCACACTCGCTGTTTTCTTTCGATCTTCAAGAATTATTCCAACAAATCCAAGTCTCTTTTCCATTATATATCCACCCCATTTTTTTCGACTGGCACGCCGCAGACCCTATAATACCAATTGCAATCCATTCCGCGCCGCGCACTTCGTAGGGGCGGACCCATGTGTCCGCCCTTTGATTCGTTAGGGCGGACACATAGGTCCGCCCCTACGGTATTAAACAACCCATTTTACAATTCGTTTTGCGCCGTGTACAGCCTGAAGGCGCACACAAAAAACAGGCCTCACCGTAAAAAACTCCTACAGTAAGGCCTGAAAATTATTCTAACTGAATAACAGCCCTTTTGGATCAGAGTTTAAACTCCTTACCGCAGGTAGTGTGCTAACAACTGCCGAGTCAAAACAAAAAACGATAGTTATTCCTTCGGCTGTTTACCTATCCATTTGCCGCGCTCAGTGTATTTCGTGTGCAAAAGTGTATGACTTTTGTGTCCGCACGGACCTTCCGTCAAAAACTCTTTGTAAATCTCTTTTACTATCGGATTTTCATGAGACTTTCTGATCGGAAGTCCCTCATCTTCGGCATATATCGCCTTCGCGCGCGCTTCCCTTATTTCGGGGCTTGTAGGAATCGGCTGACCGCCTCCCCCAAGACAACCCCCGGGACACGCCATTATTTCGATAAAATGATAATCGTTTATTTCACCGCGCGTAAGCATTTCCATAACTTTTTTGGCATTCGCCGTTCCATGGGCAACCATGACTTTCAGTTCCACGCCTTCTAAAAACTTCCACGCGTCAACAGTTTTTTTGATCGGAAGTGACGCGCGCCGTATACCTTCCATTCCGCGAACCGGCTCAACCCGCAATTTATCAAACGGAACTTCTTCGCCTGTTACAAGCTCATACGCTGTCCTTATCGCCGCTTCCATAACGCCTCCCGTAGCGGCGAAAACAAGCCCGGCTCCGGACCCGATACCTAACGGGTCATCAAAGTCAGAATCCGGAAGATTCGGAAGATCCAATCCGCATTCTTTTATCATTCCCGCCATCTCCCGTGTCGTAAGAGCATAATCCACATCCCTATATCCCGACCCATTCATCTCAGGCCGTTCGCATTCAACTTTCTTAGCCGAACACGGCATCAAAGATACGCTTACGATATTTTTCGGATCGATATTAAACTTTTCCGCGTACCACGTTTTCACAATCGCTCCAAACATCTGCTGAGGACTTTTTGCCGTTGATAAATGACCAAGCTCCTCCGGATAAAAATGTTCTATAAACTTTACCCATCCCGGAGAACATGAAGTGAAAAGCGGCAGTTTCACATTTTTATCTTTGTCTACAAGCGCCTTTTTCAGCCTTAGAAGAAGTTCTGTCCCCTCTTCCATAATCGTAAGATCCGCTGTAAAATTCGTATCAAACACTTTATCAAATCCGACTCTTTTAAGAGCGGTGTTCAACTTTTTAGTTACACTCGTACCGGCCGGCAAACCGAAACTCTCTCCAATAGCCGCTCGCGGACTCGGTGCTGTTTGTATGATAACGTGTTTTTCAGGATTATCTATCGCCCGCCACACCTCTTCCGCCGGATCTTTAGCCTTAAGCGCGCCGGTGGGACACCGATTTATACACTGTCCACAGCTTATACAAATAACATCCGCCAAAGGTTTATCGAGATATGTCGTTATTTTTGTGTTCTCCCCGCGCCCTACGGCTTCCAAAACTCCCACTTCCTGAAGATCTATACAACTTCGAACACATCTGCGGCAAAGAATACATTTATCCAAATCCCGTTCAACCGCGTAACTGGAGGTATCCGGTTCATAACGCGGCTTATCCATATGCCCGAATTTGTAAGAAGTGATCCCGTATTCTTTCGCAAGCGCTTGAAGTTCACAGTTATTGTTGCGTGCGCACGAATAGCACTCACCATAATGATTTCTCAAAAGTAAATACAAAATGTTCTTTCTCGCGTGTCTTACCCTCGCGGAATATGTTTTCACTTTCACAGGCCGCGTTATCGGATACGAACACGATGCCTGCAAAGTTCTTTCGCCTTCAACTTCAACCACACAAAGCCTGCAAACACCGGCAAGACAAAGATCCGGATGATAACACAAAGTCGGAATTTTAATATTAACCATCTTGGAGGCTTCCAATATGGTTGTCCCCATAGCAACTTCAAGATCAATATCGTCTATGTTGATCTTTACCACCGTGCCTTCATCCTTCAAAGACACACCACCCCTATGCGCCCTTTGACTTATCGGCGCTCTTGACGTACTTCTCGCAAAAGGTTCCTTACCCATTGAATGCCCTCTCTTTTTTTATTGTTTTCAACAATTTATATTCGTCCTTAAAATTTTCTATGACAGAACAAAACGCGTTCGGAACAGATTGTCCAAGCCCGCACTTGGAAGCACATTGAAGCGTTTCCGCCAAAGACAATATATCCTGCAAATATCCTTCGGTACATTTTCCGTCCTTTATCATGTCTACCGCTTCCAGAAAAACCGAAATTCCCTCACGACATGGCGCGCATTGTCCGCAAGACTCTTCTTTGAAAAATTCCAAGAAATTTTTCACCATATCCATAAGATTTCTCTCTTGGGCGAGTATTATTACGGAACCGCCGGTGGGAAGATCTTCAAACGCTATTTTTCTCTCAAAATCTTTCTTGGGAACACAAACCCCGCCGGCTCCGCCCACCTGGATCGCTTTAGCGGATGGGGTTCCGGTCAATTTAAGAATTTCGTTTAAACTCGTTCCATAAGGAACTTCCCAAACTCCTTTTTCTTTGCAATCTCCGGATATGCTGAGAAGTTTCGATCCTGCAGACTTTTCCGTTCCTATTTTTTTGAACCAATCCGCGCCTTTCGCCAAAACATGAGGAATAACCGCGAAAGTTTCAACATTGTTAACTGTAGAAGGATATCCTTCAAACCCGGTATCAACCGGAAACGGCGGCCGATTTCGAGGTTCACCCCTATTTCCTTCGAGAGATTCTATAAGAGCCGTCTCTTCTCCGCAAACATAAGCACCCGCACCCAATCGAATCTCAATATCAAAATCAAACCCGTCTTTTTTCATTATGCTTTTGCCAAGCGCGCCAGCCTCACGCATCTTGTTCAAAGTTTCTTCTATAAGCGGAAGTAAAAACTTATATTCGGCTCTCAGATACATAAACCCCGCATTCGCGCCTATGGCAAACCCCGCTATTACCATCCCTTCCAACACAAGAGCGATATATTCTGAAAGAAGAACTTTGTCCTTGAACGTACCCGGTTCTCCTTCATCCGCGTTACATACCACAAACTTTTTTTCCGCGACCGTATCGAAAACCAGTTTCCATTTTAACCCCGTTGGAAAACCGGCGCCGCCTCTTCCCCTAAGATTGGAATTCTTGAGAACTTCCAAAACTTCTTCACTTTTCCCCAGTTTTACCGCGTTTTTTAACCCGGCATACGGCTCAATATCACTAAATATTACCGGCCCTTGTCGTTTACTCATAATTTTTCACTCCTTTTAATGAGACCACAACTTATGCGACCGCAGGGAGCATAAGTTGTCCAGTCGAATTAATGTCTATGCACGCTCCGAGGAAAATGTAGCGAAGCGCATTTTCCACAAATCCCGGACGGCGAGACCTTCCTTTTAATGAGACTAAGTGGTTTGAGAGCGCGCACGCGCTCTCAAACCACTTAGTCGAATTTATGTTTATGCCTCTCTTGGGGGAAATCTTGCAAAAAAAAATTACCCGCCGTCTAAACGGCCGGACTTGTTCTATTTTTTGCTTCTTAGCTCTTTTATTATCTCTTTCGCTTTTTCGGATGTTACCGCGCCGATCAATTTCTCATCCGCCATTATTGCCGGCACCTGATCGCACATACCTATGCACCCCGTCGCTTCAAGCGTGATATCGCCGTCTTTTGTGGTTTCGCCCATCTTTATTCCGAGCTCTTGCTCAAATGCTTTGATCAAATCTTTGCTTCCACCCATAACATTAGGCATACAATTACTCACCCGTATAGTATGCCGGCCCTTTTTCTCGCTTCTCAGAAAAGAATAAAACGTCACAACAGAATAAACTTCAACCGGATGGATACCCAGGTGATCCGCGAGCTTCTGCATATCAACATCTCCGATATACCCCTTCTCATCCTGAATTTTCCTGAGCAAAGGCAGAAGCTGAGACCTCGTGTCGTCGCATACAACAACTTTCTTTCCATCTTTTTCGATTATTTTTTCGCAAGAACAAATCGGTTCCATAATTTTTCTCCATTTTTTATTTTTTCCACATCGTACGGACACGGCATGCCGTGCCCCCCTACAGGGTTATTGGCAAACGATTTCACCATTAACAATTCACGGGCGCGCGCCCCTACTAAGCCCGCGCGTCACAATACACTGACAAAAATTCTATCGCCAGATCAATATTTCTGAGATGAATAGACTTTGGCGCTCTTAAAGAAACCGGAGCGAAATTCACTATTCCCTTTATTCCTGAGGCAACAATCAGATCCGCGACTTCCTGTCCTTTTTCCTCCGGAACAGCAATAACACCGATATCGACCGTATTATTTCGTATTACCTCAAGCGCTGTCTCAAAAGAATGCACCTTGACACCATTAACGACTTTACCTATCTTCTTCTTATCTCTGTCAAACGCGGCGACTATTTGCAGTTTCTGCTTTCCAAAACCCGCGTACCTTAAAATTGCTTTTCCAAGATTCCCCACACCGAAAAGAACTATCCTGATCTCATTCTTCCTCAGAATAAATTTTTCCAGAACATTCTTAAGTTCCGTCGTATTATATCCCACTCTCGGGGTTCCGACTTTACCGAAATTGGAGATATCTTTTCTTATCTGAACATCGGTAAGGTCCGTGATCCGAGCGAGTTCCCGGGAAGAAACCGTATTTTTACCTTCAAGGACAAGAGACTCAAGCGTCCTTATGTATACAATAACCCGTGAAATTGTTTTGCTTGAAATCTTTTTCATTAAGATTAATCGTGAAATTTGTAACGATTGTAGAGAACATGATACTCCGGACAGGAATGCATGTCAAGCGGAATTTCAAAAATCTTTAATATTTTTTTACCGCTTAGTTGAATTGAAAGAATTATTCTTCCACCGAAAGTTCGACAAGTTTCGCGTTTACTCCGGAAAGAATATCAAGTTTATGCGCCAATTCCTTGTTTTTGTTTTCATCTCCCACAAGTTCAAGAATAATAAGTCCGGCATTAGTACAATCATCTAAAACACCGTCATGTATTCCAAGCCGCGTTTTGATGATGCATCCCCATCCCGTAAGAATTTTCTGAACCGTCGGAGCTTCTTCCTTTCTCCTAT
This sequence comes from uncultured Planctomycetia bacterium, assembly GCA_964415105.1. Lineage (GTDB taxonomy): Bacteria > Omnitrophota > Gorgyraeia > Tantalellales > Tantalellaceae > BS750m-G21. The sequence continues at coordinate 5,406 of CAYPYT010000089.1, forward strand.
TGACAAGAATCACAAGTAATGTCTTTTTCATAGATCTCCCCTACCTTTTGTCAAACAACCCTAAAGTTAATCCACGTCGCACGTTCCACACGAACACGCAACACTATTCACACCGCACGGTTTACGGGCGGACACACGGGGTCCGCCCCTACGAATGACCAACAAACCCAGCCAACATCCTCGTAGGTTGGTAGTGCTCTTTGCTACCATCCTACGAGGTTGGTGGCGGTCGATTCACC
>CAYPYT010000090.1:0-5610 GCA_964415105.1 uncultured Planctomycetia bacterium
TTTGAGCTTGCGGCCTTTGAGAAATTCTTCCGCGGGCATGATTTTTTTTCCTTCGATCTGAAGCTTTGTTATTAAGAGACTGTCTTTGCCTGTGGAAACGAATATTTCCTTCTCACCATAAACTTCTCCCGGCGAATGATCCTCATTTGCGGATACTACAATCTCTGCTTCAATAATCTTTAGCATTTTTCCGTCCAGATACGTGAACGCTCCGGGCCAGGGTTTTAGTCCTCTTATTTTTCGCTCGATTTCTTCGGCTGAATTTGACCAATCAATCTTTCCTTCTTCTTTTTTAAGCTTAGGCGCGTATGTTGCCGCTTGTTCGTTTTGCGCGCGGGGCTTTTTTTCCCCGGAGGCGATTTCATTCAATACCTTGATCATAAGATCAGCACCTTCGGCTGAAAGCCGGAGGGAAAGCCGAACGGCATCTTCTCGCTCCGCTATTGTTGTTTCTACTTGCGCGATTATGTCTCCCGCGTCCATACGGCTGTTCATAACGATTATGGTGTTCCCCGTTTTTTTCTCACCCGCGAGTACAGCTCTCTCGACAGGCGCGGCGCCTCTATATTTCGGAAGGAGTGACGGATGAAGGTTTATACAATATTTTTTTGGGATACGCAGGACTTCTTCCGATAGAATTTGCCCGTAATCTACTACGACAAAAACATCCGTATATAGTCCTTTTAATTTTTCTATAAAATCGTTATCGGAGACTTTTTCGGGTTGAAAGATAGGAACTTTCGGACAATTTGCTTGAATAAACGCCTTTATCGGCTGAGGTTCAACTTTCCAACCGCGCCCCTTTTTTCTATCCGGCCTCGTCACAACCGATAGAAGGTTGTGATGACTACCGACAAGCCTTTTTAACGTTTCAAGGGCAAAGTTACCGGTTCCGAAAAATATAATGTTCATAAGTCATTCCTTTTATTTTTAGAGAACAGCAAGAGAGACCATTCACGGGCGGACACACGGGTCCGCCCCTACGAACAACCATGCACTCCGCCAACAACCTCGTAGGTTGGTAGTGCTCTTTACTACCATCCTACGAGGTTGTTGGCGGACGATTCACCTTATTTAATGACAAAATTCAAATAACAAAATAAATAAAAATATCAAAGCACAAAAAAAAAGATTCACGGGCGGACACATGGGTCCGCCCCTACGAACGACCAAAAACCACTTACCCCGCCAGCATCCTCCACCCCCGTTGTACGGGCACGGCATGCCGTGCCCCTACGATGGGGTGGCGGACGATTCACCATTCACAACTACAGCGACATCGGATCGATGTCTACCGCCATAAAGACGTCGGAGCCTTTGCGAAAGCCTTTTAGTGTTGTTTTTAGTTTTTTTACGATTGCTTCTCGTGAATTTGATTTTATTAAAATGTTCCAGCGATAATAACCACGGAGCTTTACCATCGGCGACGGGGCCGGACCAAGCATATCTTTTTCGGATATTTCTTCGCGCAAAAGCTTCGCGAGTTTTTCGGCGGTCTTGATCACTTTTTCTTCAATACGGCTTCTTAAAGTAATTTTGACAAGATTTGTAAACGGCGGAAAAAAAAGCGCGCGGCGGGCATCTATTTCTCTTAAGTAAAAATTTTTATAATCGTGTTTCGCGGCAAGTTGTATAGCATAATGTTCCGGTGTGTATGTTTGGACGATCACCTCGCCACCTAGATCTCCGCGTCCCGCGCGTCCGGCAACCTGAGTTATAAGATTAAATGTACGCTCCCCCGCTCTAAAATCAGGCAGGTTGAGATTACTATCGGCGGATATAACTCCAACCAAAGTAACTTTGGGAAAATCCAAGCCTTTGGCAATCATCTGAGTTCCTACTATAATATCAAGTTTGTGAGCCTTAAAATCTTTCAGCACACCTGCATGAGCCCCTCTTTTGGACATTGTATCCGAATCCATACGCGCGATACGCGCCTCTGGCAATAGTTTTCTTAGATCTCTCTCTACCTTTTCAGTTCCCGCGCCTTTGTATAGAAGAGTTTCTTCCTTGCAGGATGGACATTTCTCAAGTGGAGGAAAACGTCTATTGCAATAGTGACATATAAGCTCTTTTTTTGTCTGGTGAAAAACCATTGGTGAATCGCATTTTGAACATTTAAGCACATACCCGCATTTTTGACACATAACAAATGTCGAAAAACCGCGGCGGTTTAAAAAAATCAAAGCCTGCTGTTTTTTTTCGATATCTTTTTTAAGCGCTTCTTCCAGCACGCGTGATATGACTTTTTTTCCTACCCGGGTATCAAACTCCATACGCATGTCTACCAGTTTAACTTTTGGAAGTTTTTTTTCTTCAATACGCTGAGTTAATTCGACAAGCCGCCAAACACCGTTTCTGGCTTTATAATAAGATTCAAGTGATGGAGTCGCGCTTCCCAAAATAACAGGCGCTCCCTGCCTCCGAGCTCTTTCGATTGCCACTTCACGGGCGTGATATCTCGGCACGTCTTCCTGTTTATAGCTCGGTTCATGTTCTTCGTCAACAATACACACTCCCAAATTGTCAAAAGGACTGAAAACCGCCGAACGCGGGCCGACAACAACATTCACTTCATTATCTCGTATTCTTTTCCATTCCTTAAACTTCGCGCTCTGGAGCATATTGGAATGAAAAACCGCGACTTTATCCCCAAACCGGGACATAAACCGTTCCACAGTCTGCGGAGTAAGTGAAATTTCAGGAACAAGCATGATCCCTGATTTTCCTGAAGCAATAACTTTTTCCATTACCCGCAGATATATTTCGGTTTTACCACTGCCGGTTATCCCATGCAGGAGAAAAACTTCATGCCTTCGATTATCCATACATTCAAAAATATCTTCAAGCACCTTTTCCTGTTCCGGGTTCGGCACGTGCGGCAATGTCGGAACCACTTCCTCCGGAATTTCTCCCTCGCGGGAAGACATCGATATTTTACCGCGCTTTAACACGCTCGGGATCATCGCCTCAAGCGCTTCGCCCCATGAGCAGAAATAATTGTCTTTCACCCATTCGGCCATAGATATTGCTTTCGGCGTAAATATCGGCTTTTCGTCAATAATGTCAATAACCGCCTTAGGATCCTCGCAAACAGGATCATCCTCTATCTTGACGATATACCCCACACGTTTGACCCCGCGAAACGGAATATAAACCCTCTTCCCGATTTCAGGAGGATAAGTTTCTCTGCCGGTAACCTTATATTGAAACGTCCGGTCTATGGGGAGGTTTGTTATGATTTCTATGTATTTGTTCATTTTTTTGGTTGTAGGGTGAATTCAAGTTACTATTGCAACTGTCTCGTCACTTTTTCAAAACCCTCCTTTTTATAACTCTTTTATCTGCAATGGGTTAGGTTTTGCGCACTTTTACACTCATACGTAAAAACACAACTACCCCCTCACGTCTCAAAAACGGGTAAAAAACTCATAACTCATTACAAATAAAAAAGATACGTTTTACTTGTTTTGCTAAAAACAAGTACTTTTTTAAGAAATTGTAGTTACTACTTCTGAGCTATCCGATAACTTATATCTAGTTCCTTTTACAAATCCAGAGTGAGGAATAATTTGAATCAACAGCCCTTGCTTTGCCCAATTTTTTAACATTCTTGCCATTTTATCTCTTTGAACTATTCCGGTTAGTTTTCGTGCTTGCTCATTTGTGATATATTTATTTTCGGAAAGATAAACACTTATTTTTTCCCATTCAGAAGGTCGATACTCATTTAAAAGTACAACTTTAACCGAATCTTGATAAAAAGGATATGTAAAAAAGATCGGCGGATATAAATTTTGCACGCGCATTTCTTGTCTCATAGCCTTTACACCTTCATTTTGATCCAGATTCGGAGGAGACGGAAATTCACGTAAATGTTTTACCAAAAGATCATTACGATATCCTTCCGCCCTTACCAAGCCTATATTCATTCGAGTTATGTTGTAAGGAAACAAACCGGGACTTTCCACCTCAACTCTATCTTCAAATATTTTAACTTCTACATCTCTCTTCATATGATAATCCCTGTGAATAACCGCATTTGTAATAGCTTCCTTTACCGCACGTTCTGGTATTTGATAAACATTTTTGAATCCAGAAGGAATTTTAATTCCTGCCCTTAAAAGGGTTAAAACATAATCGTGTGCGTCGTGAATTTGCTTAACAATAGGTCCTTGAATTGTTTTTGGAATACCAATTAAATTGGGGGTTTCGTTAATGGTTTCAATCGTACCTGTATATTGAAAAACACGAATAGCGGCTTTTGCTTCAGTTAAATCGCTAGGATATTCCGCAAAAAGTAAAAGAGCCGCCAGAGTAGGCAGTAGCTTGCCATTGTCTTGTTTTCGAGCGAGACCGGTTTTTTCTAACACGACCTCTATTGAACTTCCTTTGATATTTCGAGTCTGTTTCCATTCCTGAAAAAATGATGTTTTTAACAAACAAAAATCAACATCAACTAATTCTCTGTCTGCTTTTTTAAAACCTTTGGCATAAGCAAAATTTGCAATTTCATGCGGATTCAATCGTTTATTACTTTTTTCAATACGAACATAGACATGATTGTTAATTGAATGAAAATTAATAACAGCCTTAGGGATAAAAAGCAATCCAACTCTTTTATCAGCATCTACACCTATTATTTTGGGAGGCCATATCTCCGACAAAGGAGGAATAATTCTTTGAATCTCTCTACTTATGGCATCAAATATATCGATTTTTTCATCGATCCCAAAAACACGTTCCATTCCCTTCAATTTTGTCTTCTCAGGATCATCAACCCCTAAAACAATACATCCGCCTTCAGTATTAGCCATCGCAACAACCGTCTCAATAACTTTGGCTACAACTTTTTCATTAGCTAAACGCTTAAATTCAATAGTTTGAGATTCCGAAGAAATACTCAAGACATCTTCAATTAATATTTTATTTGCGTTCTTCTTTTTCATATATTAATAACCTCCACTAATCCGTTTAGTTGTCCACAGTAGGATAAGCATCTATCGCAGTTTCTTTATTCAAAGATTTTCTTGAAAGTTGGGACCCATTCCCGTAATTTTTTATCCGTATGCACAAAATCAAAGATTAAAAATTAAATATCAAAACTTGTCACTGCAAAAACAAGGATGACAAATCAAAATGCGAAAAGATATATTATACCGACATATCTGCGTTATCTAATATGTTTACCTGTAATCCAAGAAAGGATTTTACCCCTTATGTTTAAGTACCCTATTGGAGATATCTTTCGTTCATCTTCTCTCACAATGTAAGGTTTTTCCCCGTCCTTACGTTCATATATGCACCGCCCAACACGATCTGCCATTGATTCTGCAGTAATTCTATAGTTAAAATCCAACTTATCACATTTTGAAAAATTTAGATTAATTTTTAACAAAGAAGACCTTATCGGCGCATTAAAACTCAATTTCCCCCTAAGATCGATTTGATAACGCACCTCATCCTTTTCAACACTTTTTCTTACCCATTTATGCCTAAGTTCAATACAATCACCATATTTTCCTGGAACATATATTTGAACGCGAACAAAATCAACAGAACCACCCCTATTAATAAGAAGTATCGAGCTCTGATATTCTTCACCACCAA
>CAYPYT010000091.1:0-4211 GCA_964415105.1 uncultured Planctomycetia bacterium
CAAACTTAAAGCGAAAGCGTTTGGAGAAAAAGTTGTTGTGGATATTACCTCTGATGAGGGGATATACAATAAAACGAATGGTGAAGTGGAGCTTTTTGGAAATGTAAAAGTGGTTTCAGATGACGGAACTACGCTTGAAACTGAACGCGCCCTTTGGTCGCAGGTAACGAAAGAAGTGACTACGGAGAGCCTTGTTCGTATTTCACGCGAAGGAATGACCGCCGTCGGAGAAGGGGCAGCGGCAAATTCCGATGAAAAAAAAGCTATACTCAAAAAAAATGTCACCGTTACCATGGAACCGAATACAGTCGTCAATTGTGACGGGATCTTGGAGATAGATTACAATAAAAATACCGCTGTCTTTTTTGATAACGTGAGGGTAAAAGATAAAGAAGGTGTTTTGTTCGCGGATAAGCTTACGATAAATTTTGATCCTGAAACAGAAGGTGTGGTTCAGGGTGTGGCGGAAGGAAATGTAAAAGTAAAAAAGGGAAACAGTTATACGATGAGCGAGAAAGCCGTATATACGGAAAGCACGAAAAGCGCGGAACTTTTGGGGCGTCCGAGGATCATTATTGATCCTGAAGAATTGGCCGAACTTGAAAAGCAAGAAAAAGGCTCTTTCCAACCGGAAAACCTTTAACGCGGAAGTCGGATTAAAAGATAGGGGTGAAAATGCATTTATTGGAAACCAGGGATTTGGTGAAAAAATACGGCGGAAGGAATGTTGTCAAAGGTGTGAGTATTAATGTTCATAGAGGTGAAGTTGTCGGGCTTTTAGGCCCGAACGGCGCGGGGAAAACAACGACATTTTATATGGTTACCGGTATTGTCGCTCCGGATTCGGGACATATTATTTTCGATAAAAAAGATATTACGAAACTGCCCATATGCCAGAGAGCGCGTTCAGGTATCGGGTATCTTTCTCAAGAACCGTCTATTTTTCGGAAACTCACGGTTGAAGAAAATATTATGGCTATCATGGAAACTCTTGGATTCCCGAAAAGGGAGAGAAAACGGCAATTAGATAATCTGCTTAGTCAGCTGAAGATCTCGCACCTGCGCAAAAATAAAGCATATACGCTTTCAGGCGGTGAGAGAAGGCGCCTTGAAATAACGCGAACATTGGTAACCAATCCGATGTTTATATTATTAGACGAACCTTTTAGCGGCATTGACCCTATCGCGGTATATGATTGCCAGGAAGTAATAAGAGAATTGAAAGAAATGGGTTTGGGAATTTTGCTGACCGATCATAATGTGCGGGAAACGCTTACTATTACCGATAGATCCTATATCATGTATGAAGGCCAGATCTTGATATCAGGCAAAAAAGAAGAGTTAATAAACGATCCGAAGGCGAGAGAAATATACTTAGGAGAGAGGTTTAGTATGTGAATGAGATTTGCCTTTGCGGGTTCGCGAAGCGAATCCGCAAAAGCTTAGTCGAATTCATCCCCGCGGAAGCGGGGATCCATGAACGCAAAAAAACACTAACCTCGCAGGTTGGTGGTAACGCATTATCACGCAACGGGCATGCACAGGGGCCTGTCCCTATAGAAATATTGTTGTAAATATGATGGCGTAGTGGTATATTATTGTTTTTTCAGGGACGAAATATTGCGGGTTTAATGATAGAAAAGGAGTTTTATATGGATATTATTCTTACCGGTAGGAATCTTAATTTGGATGAATCTCTAAAAGCTTACGTGTTTAAGAAATTAAATAAGCTTCAGCGCATTTATGAAAACATTCATAAATGCGAAGCTATTTTGGAAGAGGCAAAGATCAAGAAGAATATAGAGATCATTCTGCATATTGATCATAATACACTGGTAGTAAAAGAAAGTTCCGAAGATATTTACAGCGCGATAGATGCCGCCGTGCATAAATTAAAAAATCAACTCAGAAAATTAAGCGGGAAGGCAGCTTCTAAACGGCGCGGAGAAGGTATATTAAGCAAGATGATTTCCCGAGTTCGTTCGCAGGAAAACTCTCAAGCGCCGGAGGAAAAGGGCAGGATCATTTCTGCCAGTTCTTTCGCGGATAAACCGATGCTTCCGGAAGAAGCGAAACTTGAATTGGATCTTATGAATAAAAGTTTCATTATGTTTAAAAATGCCGTTACGGGAGAAGCGAATGTGTTATACAAAAGAAGCGATGGAAATCACGGTTTAATTGAACCTGATTTTTGAAGATAAAAATAATGTAAACGAAATACGGAAGGTAAAGCGAGATGAAAAGTAAAGTACGAAAGTTAGAAGGAACGGCGAGGCAGTTTGAGGTCGAAATGCCTGAAAGCGCGGTAGACGAAGTTTTTAAAGAGGTGCTCAATGACTTTCAGAAAACTTCTACCATACCTGGATTCAGGCGGGGCAAAGTTCCCTTAGACATGATACGGAAAAAATACGCGGAAGATACCGATGTCGAACTGAAAAGGAGATTGATCCCCCAAGCGTATCAGATGGCGCTGGAGGAGCATAAGGTAATTCCCGTCGGATATCCGGAAGTTTGGGACGTGAAGATTGACGAAGCGGGGGCGCTTATGTTTAAAGCGAAAGTCGACGCGTATCCCGCGGTTGATCTGAAAAAATATACCGCTCTAAAAGTTAAGGGTTCGAAGGTCAGCGTTACGGATGAAGAGGTTGAAGAGGTGTTAGAGAGGTTTAGGTATATGCACGCGGAATTCACTGATATTGAAGGTTCTCTTAGGAAGGGAGATTTTGCGATAGCGGAAGTTGAAACTTTTTCTAACGGAGAGACAATCGCTAAAAAACGCGAAAACATGTGGATCGAAGTTTCTAAAGAAGAATCACTTTTGGGTATGGGGGAAGATCTGACGGGACTTAAAAAAGGTGATAAAAAAGAAATAAAAGTGACGCTTCCCGAAAAGTATCCGGACGAAAAATACGCGGGGAAAGAGGTTCTTTTTAAAGTGTGTATTAAAAAAACCAAAAGGAGATGTTTGCCGGCTCTTGATGACGCGTTCGCGGGCAAGATTGGGTACGGCAATATTGCTCAAGCGCGGGAAGAAATAAAAAAGCAGTTGTTAGAAAAAAAAGAATCCAATTTACAGATAGTTATGAAAAATCAGATAATGGAACAACTGCTTAAGAAACATGTGTTTGACCTGCCGCTTGGGATGGTTCACCGTCAGCTTAAAGTTCTTACCCAGAGGAGGGAAGAAGAGCTTACCCGGAAAGGAGTAAGTAAAAAAACAATAGAAGAACATAAAGAAAAATTTAAAAATGAACTTCAAAAAGAAGCTGAAAATAAGGTGAAACTTTATTTTATTTTGGATAAGATTGCGAAAATCGAAGAGATCAGCGCCCGAGAGAAAGATGTTGATACTTGGATCGCGGCGTTAGCCGAGTCGTATCAAAAATCATTTGATGAAGTTAAAAAATACTACAAAGAGCATGATCTGACAGGCGGTTTGCTGGAACAGCTTAGAGAAGAGAAAACGCTGGATTTTCTTTTGGAGAAAGCGGACATTGTTTTTGGGAAATAGATCGTATTGAGGAAATTTATAATAAAAATTCGACTAAATGATTTCAGAAGCGCAGGCGCTTCTGAAATCAAAGTCTCATTAAGGGGGTATCATGAGCATAATACCGATGGTGATTGAAAAAGAAGGAAGAATGGAACGGGCATATGATATTTACTCGCGTCTTTTAAAAGATCGGATCATTTTTATAGGGTCTCCCATAGATGACAATGTGGCGAATATTGTTGTCGCGGAACTTTTGTATTTACAGATGGAAGATCCCGAAAAAGACATCAACATCTACATCAATACTCCCGGTGGAAGTGTTACGAGCGGGTTGTCTATTTACGATACAATGCAGTTTGTTAAGCCTGATATAAACACCTATTGTATTGGGCAGGCTTCCAGTATGGGTGCTGTTCTTCTTGCCGCGGGTACAAAAGGAAAGCGTCACGCGTTGCCGTATTCAAGAATAATGGTGCACCAGCCGTGGGGCGGGGTTCAGGGCGCGGCGGCGGATATACACATTCAGGCGAAAGAAATACTTAGGTTAAGAGATATGCTGGAGAGTATTCTTGTGAAACATACCGGGCAGACCTCCGAACGTATCAAGCAGGATACGGACAGAGATTATTTCATGAGCGCGGAAGAAGCTAAAGAATACGGTATTGTTGATAATGTTGTTACAAAAATTTCCAAGAAAAAATAAAATTATAGAAATCCC
>CAYPYT010000091.1:4311-5591 GCA_964415105.1 uncultured Planctomycetia bacterium
GGATGTAGATTTAGATTATCGGATAATTATTTTCCGAACGAACCAAAGAAAGTGAGGAACAAACGATGAGAAAGTATAGGTTGATGGCTCCGGGGCCGACACCTGTTCCGGAAAAAGTGCTTTTAAAAATGGCGGACACTATAATCCACCATAGGACACCGCAGTTTCAGGCTGTTCTAACAGGTGTAAATGAAAAAATAAAAAAAGTTTTCAAAACACAGAATCCCGTATTTATCTTTGCTTCCAGCGGCACGGGAGCTATGGAAGCTTCTGTGGTTAACCTTCTTTCAAAAGGGGATAAGGCGCTTATTATTCAGGGCGGTAAATTCGGCGAACGATTCGGTGAAATCTGCAGGGCATATGGTGTTCTGACTGTGAATTATGATGTTGTATGGGGCGAAGCGGCGCGCGCGGATGTCGTGAAAGATCTGCTGAAAGAAAATTCTGATATAAAGGCGGTCTTCAGCACTTTATGCGAAACTTCAACAGGTGTCAAAAACGATATTAAAGAAATAGCAAAAGTGGTTAAAGAAACATCTGCCGTACTCGTTGTAGACGCGATAAGCGGATTATCCGCGGATGAACTTAAAACTGATGAGTGGGGAGTTGACGTTGTTGTTTGCGGTTCACAAAAAGGATTTATGCTTCCTCCGGGACTCGCGTTTTTAAGTCTTAGCGAGAAAGCAAAGAAACTTATTGAGAGATCGGATCTGCCGAAATATTATTTTGACCTGAAAGCGGCTCTAAAGTCTTATGCTAAGAACGATACGCCGTGGACTCCCGCGGTATCGCTTATTATGGGTCTGGATAGTGTATTGGATATGATGCTGGAAGAAGGGATGGACAATGTTCTTCTCCGGCACGCGCGGCTCGCCTCGGCAACGCGCGGAGGAATAGAAAATATGGGCTTGGAACTTTTCGCGAAGAGTCCGTCAAACGCGGTTACGGCCGTAAAAGTTCCGGAAGGGGCGAATGGCTCGGCTTTTGTTAAAAAAATGCGGGACGAACAAAGGATTACTGTTGCCGGCGGTCAGGGCGCGCTTAAAGGTAAAATTTTCAGATTAGCTCATTTGGGTTATATGGACGAATTTGATACAATATCCGCGTTGAGCGCTACAAGTATCGTGCTTAAACAGTTAGGGTGTAATATAGAACCGGGTAAAGCCGTCGCGAAAGCGGAAGAAATGTTTAGTAGATAGCATTATCGTATGTCGTATATAGCATATCGTATATCGTTCAAAGTTCCGCCGGAGGCGGACCCGCCTTCGGCGGGTAGTTCT
>CAYPYT010000092.1:0-5523 GCA_964415105.1 uncultured Planctomycetia bacterium
GGACCCATGTGTCCGCCCTTTTCTCTTCGTATTTGGTATTAGGGCGCACACGCGGGTGCGCCCCTACGATATTAAACGACCCTCGTACAAACACCCCTCATTTAACTAAAAAGAGTGCTCATCATCGGGAAAAGTACCGGTTTCTACGTCTTGCTTAAAAGAATTTACAGCTTCAACAATGGACACGTTAATTTTCGCGTATTGTTTTACAAATTTCGGTTTGAACTTATCAAAATAGCCGATTATGTCATGCGTAACCAAAACCTGACCGCTGCAATTTTTGCCCGCGCCGATCCCGATAGTAGGTATGGTAAGTTTATCCGTTATTTCCCGCGCTAAATCTTTCGGCACGCATTCCAAAACTACGGCAAAAGAACCCGCCCGCTCCAAAGAAACAGCGCTTTTCAAAAGTTCCTTACCCGAGTCCTGACTCCGCCCCTGAACCTTATACCCGCCTAATTTGTTAACACTTTGCGGCGTAAGTCCTATGTGCCCCAGAACCGGAATGCCGGCATTAATTATTGCCGTTATCCTGGGAACTATTTCGGCTCCGCCTTCTATCTTCACCGCTTCAGCGCCCGCTTCCTTCACAAATCGCCCCGCGTTACGCACCGCTTCTTCGTCGCTTGTTTGATAAGACATAAACGGCATATCGGCTATTAGAAAAGCGCGATGGGTGCCTCTTCTGACAGCTTTTGTGTGGTGCAGCATCTCTTCCATTGTTACCGACACCGTTGATTCGTAACCGAGAACTACCATCCCGAGCGAATCACCAACCAATATCGCGTCAATATCCCCCGCGTCCAGGATACGCGCCATAGTGTAATCGTAAGCCGTAAGCATCGTAATTTTTTCGGCGCTCACCTTTTTACGCTTAAAATCCAATACTGTAAACTTGTTTTTTTTTATGCTCATTTTATCCCTACCCTGAAAGACACTAACCGCGTAAACTGAGGGGTCGACAAAAAAAAACTCACCGCCCCCTCAGATAACTCTTCTGCTACAGACCTATTTTATCAAGAATCTTCGCGACAAGATGATTAGCTCGAATCGGCATAAAATGTATACCGTCACACATCGGACGAATTGCCGAGAAAATATCCGCCGCGATAGCCGCGGATTCGCTTTCAACATCTGACGCGTTCTCAAGTTTTTGTATAATTTTATCAGGGATAACAACTCCGGGAATATTCGCGTTCATATACCGCGCCATTTTAGCTGACCTTAACGGAACAATGCCTCCTAAAATTTTAATATCTTTTCTCAAGTGCTTTATTTTTTTTATGAATTCTAAAAAAACTTGAGGCTCGAAAATTGCTTGTGTCTGAAAAAAACGCGCGCCTTCTGCGACTTTTTTTTCCATTTTTATTATTTCCAGTTCCTCCGCGTCACTGCCCGGATTAACAACCGCGCCGACATAAAAGTTCGGAGCTGTTTCCAGTTTATTTCCCGCGAGGTCCCGCCCCGCCTGAAGTTCCTTAAACGCGTGTAAAAGTCCCACCGAATCCAAATCATACACGGGTTTAGCTTGCGGATGATCCCCCAAAAGCGGATGATCTCCCGTCATAACAAGCATATTGCGGATTCCAAGCGCCCACGCCGACAAGATGTCGGATTGAAGCATTATGCGATTACGGTCACGGCAGGTTATCTGACATATGGGTTCATACCCTTCGTCCAGAAGAAATTTGCCGGAGGCGATAGAGCCTAAGCGCATAATTGAACTTTGCTGATCCGTAACATTAACCGCTTGAACCCTGCCTTTGACGCATTCTAATTCCCGAAAAACTCCCGCCAAAGAAACTCCTTTAGGCGGTCCGATCTCCGTAGTTAGGACAAATTTTCCGTTTTCCAACGCTTCTTTAATTTTTGACATTTTGCTTCCTATATGCTCTTAATACATTACGCATGAGTATAGACACGGTAACCGGTCCCACACCTCCCGGAACCGGCGTAATCATCGAAGCCTTTTCCGCGCATTCGGAAAAATCTACGTCTCCGACAATCTTACTGCCTACTTCATTTATACCGACGTCTATTACAACAGCCCCTGCCTTTATCCATGTGCTTTTAACCATTTTCGGGTTTCCGACCGCGACAACCAATACATCAGCGAGTTTAGTATGTTTTAATATATCTCCTTTTTCGGCCGTTCCGATATGACAGACCGTGGTAGTCGCCATTTCGTTAAGCATCATCAGGCTTAACGGTTTTCCGACAATCGCGGAGTGACCTATAATAACAACCTCTTTTCCATAAAGATTCACCCCTGAAAAACGAAGTATTTTCATAACCGCTCCGGGAGTCGAGGGGACAATATCCGCGTCACTGCGCAATATCCTGCCGAGATTGAACGGATGTATGCCTTCGGCGTCTTTTTCCGGCAAAATTTCCGAAACGGCATCGTCATGTCTAATGTTTTCAGGAAGCGGCTTTTGTACAATAATTGACGTAACTGTTTTGTCCGCGTTCAATTGTTTAATTTTTGCTATTATGTCATGCTGGGAGGCATTTTCAGAAAGTCTCTCGGAACAAAATTCTATCCCCGTATATTCCGACACTTTTCTCTGCATTTCAACATAAATATCCGCGTCCGCGCTTTTTGGCCCGGCTAAAAGCGAGACTAGCTTAGGAGGAGTTTCATTGTCTATGCGAAGCCGTTCGATCTCATCTCTAACTTTATCATTACTTTTTCGCGCGATCTCTCTGCCATCAATAATCTTCGCCACTATCGCCTCCCTCGGTAGAATGTTTTTAACGTCTTCTCCGGAAATTGCTTGCGGAGAGGGATAAAATCGTTCATCTCCTCCGATAACGGGATCGGAGCTTTTTAAAAGGACGCTATCATACGCTTTTTTGAAGCGATTGTTCCATTTTCTCGAGTTCCGCTCTCGACTCTTGAGAAAACAACTCGTCTTTAACGTATTTAAGATTAATTTCCGCGTTAATTTTCGCTGAAAAAAACGCGGCCCGCAGCATATGCGCCGCGCATTCAACGTCTGTCATGAGATTTTTATCGGCGCGAGCGGCAAGATATTCCGTTACTCGTAAGGAACGGCAAGCACTGCGGCAAATCTCAATAGGCACTTTCGCCGCGGCAGTATATTCCTTTTCTTTATCGGCCTTTTTATTTAAAAACGCCTCACGAAGACTGCTGAACACCTCCGAGTCTTCGTTAATAAAGGAAGTTGTCCTCTTTAAATTCTGATTCTCTTCTAATTCTCTTTTTTTCAGCTCGTTAAGATCAACATCCGCGGAAGTTTTTTTTATACTGTATCTGATAACCATAAGATTCAGCGCCGCGCCAAGCGCCGCGGAAAGCGCCGCCGCGCTGCCGCCTCCCGGTACAGCTTTTCCCGCGGAAAGATCTTCCAGATATTCTGTAATGGTCAAGTTTGAAAAATTCTTCATTTTTTTATTAAAACAACCCTTTTATCTCACCGGTTTTTACGTCTACGTCAATATTCCGCCCCCGAGGCGCACTCGGCAATCCCGGCATAGTGTTAGTGCCTTCACATTTAACTACAACATATCCCGCTCCCGCGGCGACGCAAATATCGTCAACATTAAGCTTGAAGCCTCTTGGACGCCCTTTTTTTGAAGAATTATTCGAAAGAGAAAGATGCGCTTTCGCCATGCATATGGGAAGACTGTCAAGACCAGCCTTTTCTATAACCGCCATATTTACCGCGGCAAGATCGGAATATTTAACTTCGTTCGCGCCGTACATAGATTTCGCCACGCGTTCAATTTTGCCCCTGAGATTCATATCCAGCGGATAAAGATACCGCAGAACGGAATTCTCATTCGCGCTTTTCATAACCGCTTTAGCAAGTTCAATGCCGCCTTTACTTCCGTTTTGATACACTTCGCTGACAGCGATCCCATTGACTTCAAGCGCTTCCGCGCGTTTTATAACAACGTTAATTTCTTTTTTTGTATCCGAGTCAAACTTATTAACGCACACCACTATCGGCACACCGAACATCTTTAAATTTTCAACTTGTTTTTCCAAATTGGAACAACCCTTGTCCACAGCTGAAAGGTTTTCTTTTTTAAGCCCCGCGGGAATAGCGGTCCCTCTAAAGGGAAAATCACCGCTATGCATTTTTAAAGCGCGCACCGAACAATTGATAACCACAACATCCGGTTTCATTCCCGTTTGTCTGCATTTTATATCGATAAATTTTTCCGCGCCGAGATCAGCGCCGAACCCGCTTTCGGTTACGGTATATTCGGCAAGCTTGAGTGCCAATTTGTCCGCGATAACAGAACTCGAACCATGTGAAACATTGGCAAATGACCCTGTATGAACAAAACAAGGAGTATGCTCGTTAGTCTGCATAAGATTGGGATTTAACGCGTTTTTCATGATCACCGCCATAGCTCCGGCAACTTTCAGATCTTCCGCGGTAACGGGTTTCCCTTTAGAGCTGAAACCAACGACAACTCGACCGAGTCTTTGGCGCAAATCTTTTAAGTTTTCCGACAAAGAAAGTATAGCCATACATTCTCCCGCCGGAGTGATCTCAATGCCTGTTTTTCTGCTGATTCCGTGAAGTTTACCGCCTCCGCCGATCGCGATATTACGAAGAGCTCTGTCGCTGATATCCATCACGCGGCTCCAAGAAACACTTTCTTTTTTTAGATCTAAAGGTTCGTTCCAATAAAGAGCGTTATCCAAAAACGCGGCGCAAAGATTTTGCGCGTTGGCGACAGCTGAAAAATCGCCCGTCAAATTCAGGTTTAATTCTTCCGCCGGCAGCACTTGCGCGTATCCGCCTCCCGCCGCTCCGCCCTTAAGCCCGAACACAGGCCCCAAGGATGCCTGTCTTATGCATGAAATAGCTTTTTTCCCAAGTTTATTCAACGCCATACCCAAAGCGATGGTATTAACGGTCTTTCCCTCACCCAAATGCGTCGGAGTAATTGATGTGACTAAAATTAATTTGCCGTTTTTTCTTTTCTTTAAAATTCCGTTTAAATCGTCAGCGGAAACTTTGGCAATATATTTCCCGTATTTTGTCAAATATTTTTCCGCTATACCGAGTTTCTTAGCGATCTCAGAAATATCTTTCAGTTTTATTCCGGCCATTACCTTCGCGTCATAACTATATCCCATATGATCATCTCCCCGTGTTAAACCTTGGCTTCTTCAAAGATTTCAAGCTACTTATCAGTCCAGGCTCCATGGAGTCCGGATCCGCGTACGTTAATTTGGGATGTAACCTTATCAACAAGTTCTGTCCTATTAGTCCGTCAACCCTTAAATGAAGGGTTCCTTCTGCCAGTTTTGTATTATAAATCCCCGCTCCCCGCTTAGAGCATGCGGGAACAAGCCTCGCGAGGATGACAAAATGGTGTTGTCATTCCCTCGCCCCTCATTGTCATTCCCGCGCCCCTTATTGTCATTCCTGTGCCCCTTATTGTCATTCCCGCGCCCCTTATTGTCATTCCCGCGCCCCTTATTGTCATTCCCGCGCAGGCGGGAATCTCTGTGACAGTACCCCTCATTTGAACGTT
>CAYPYT010000093.1:0-5518 GCA_964415105.1 uncultured Planctomycetia bacterium
ACACCTCCGTTGTGTATTGTACATCACCTTTGGTGTCCACTCAAATCATCTTACAGCAACCCATCCTAATGGTGCTCTTCAGCCGCAACGATTAGCTGTCAGTTGCAAGAGCATGGTTAGCCAATCGGCAGGCGACGAATTTGCACACTAGGCTGCTAAACGAAGTCCTGGCAATTCATCAAGATGCTCAACCGGGCGGGCTTTCAGTGACTGTGCTTAATCGTAACTTGTACGGGTCTCTTCATCCGCCATGGTGGGCTCGACAAGTGGCTTCCAGACAGGATCCTCCCATGTCCCAAGATGAGTGTGTATTTCGAGATACTTTTTCGGTATAGGGTGTGTCCCTACAACGACCTTGACAGCATAGCGTTTTTCAAGAAAGGCTTTGAATGTATCGATATAGGGACAAGGGGGATAACCAACCACCAGGCCGGTAGCTAAATGAATAACTTCTGCCCCATTCTTTACCATCTCTTCGCCTGCATATTCTATGTTGCCGCCAGGACAACCATCGCACGTTGTAAAACCGACCAACTCAACTTCGGTGTCCGTGTATATGCTGAAAGCTCCTTCCTTGTTCCTCATCGCTCGGAGACACTTCCCACCCGCACAGCGGCGATAGCGATCACAGATAACTATTCCAATCTTTGTCTTTGAATTCATGACAACTCCTTTTCTAATTCTTGATTGGTCAATTTTAACGGCATTCGTCCGGGTACCGGTTTGTCTTTTCATGTCCTTTCATTCTTGCCACTTGGACACCTACTATCAGTTGGGTTTTGGTGTCCACTTTGTTCGGGTAAGTTTATTCCTTGTGAAGCAGCACTGTTATATTTTGGGGGTTGTTGGGAGGTTTTTTTTCTTCTCTTCCTACTTCAATTGTGTTTCTGTTATATGCTTTTCTTTATATGGGAATTGTCTCTCAAATTCATTTAATTCATCCTCTTGTATTTGAAATACAGCATCTTCATAGTATTTGCCCGTTATCCCTTGTAAACTATTCTTCGTCAATTCAAGCCCCATAAAATAATCTGCGTTGTCTCCTTCGCTTGTTTGTATATTAAATACTTCTGCGTTCGTAAATGCAAATCTCGAATAATAATGCGGATTTCCCATAAGGAATATTCCTTTATACTTTAAATCTCTTGCTCGTTTTATTGTTTCATTTATCAATTTTGTTCCTATTTTATTTTTTTGATATTCAGGGAGGACGCTTACATGTCCAAGGCACAAAACCTCAAAGATATTGTTTCCAGTATTAATCACTTTGGCCTTTGAATACATAATATTTCCTATTATTTTTGAATTATAACACGCTACATAATCTAGTTCTTTTACGAAAGCATCAGATGTTCTCAATTTATGAACCAATAAATGTTCATCACATCCCGGTTTATATATATCCCAGAATGCTTCTCGTGTAATGCTTTCTGTTTCTCGATAATCGGTTTCATTTTCAAGTCTAACTATGAAATCTATGGTTTATCCTCACATACGAGCTATGGCGATTACTCTCCTGCGCGGGGCGTCCACCTAACACGACTAAGCTCAGCCGACGCAAAACCGTGTAGCGGTTGAGCGGTCGGCTGGAGCGATTTGATACTCATTGAGCCTTCCCTTTGTAGCAGCATTAATTTGAATTGCAAAGGCATATCAAACCAGACAAAGTGTGAACATATAATTCCTCATTAGCGATTCTTCTAATAAATGATCATATGCTGTCATAGCTCATCTCTTTGTGCACACGTATGCCGTTTGAAACCCTTTCCCGTACTCTGCCGTATCAATGTGGAACCCGCTTCTTCTGATTATGCCTTCCATAATCCAGTCATATGTGCTGAACTCGTCCCTCGCATGAATTACCGCTTCCTCTGCCAATTGGGTATCTGCCATGGTCTCAATAGACTCTATCCATTCATCGATCTTCTGCCGAAGGTCTGTCTCACCTGAAGGGAACACAATGTCAAACAGGTAGAGTCGGCCTCCGGGTTTGAGCATTGCGCAACACCGCGTCAGGGCAGCCAATTTTCAGAAGTCCGGAAGGTGGTGAAGCACCGCAACGCACACAGCCGCATCAGCTAATTCAGCAACATGTTCATAGGTGAGGAGACCGCCCTGGCAAAACACAATGTTGGTCAATCCCTCTCTCTGCCTGCTGTCGGCAGTATTCAAGCATCGCGGCAGATATATCAACAGCAATGACGGTGCGACATTTCTTGGCGGCATGAAGTGTAAACGCGCCGGTGCCCGATCCGAGATCAATCACTGTGCTATCGGAGTCAAGCGAAAGACGCCGGATGATATCTTCGCTTGACTTGGTGTAGTTCCGGAACTTCTTATGCATGCTGTCGTATGCAGCAACTTCGTCAATCCCGGAATAGTCAACACCAGAGAACTTTATTTCGTTATATTGCCATTTGGGGGCAGTGATCATCTTAATCCTTTCATATTCTTCTTGCCAACATATATATTGTTTAGTTGAACCTATATTTGCTTCGCAAAACATGATCTTAACAGGAAATTTATCTCTGGTATTTCCATATCACTTTTATCGTATTTCACTCAATACCTTTTTAATTTCAACATATTTGCCATTCTGGTAAAAAATGAGTGTCTAATTTTTTTTGATATTTGTTTAATGGCATTACTGTTGAAATGAAATTACGATTAACAACCTATTTTCCCGTCCTTGCAGACTTTGAAGTTTTTATTAGTGAGTATTTGAGAGAATCGCCTTTGTGAGATGAAATCATTCTATTTGCTTTTTGAATTGTTTCTTTAGCCTTTTCCAATGTTATGTGTGCCTTATTGTCGTAGATGGTGTAATCCTTTCTGTGACGGTCAGGCGTGAAATCGGGCATAATGACATTTGCTCCCGCCTTTAATCCACGGGAAAGCCCCCTTTCAGGATCGGCGGTTGCAATTGCTGTAGTCACGGGCATGTGAGAGTCCCTGGTCGCGATTCGTGCCAGCGCAAGAACCTTCAGTGCTAATGATAAATCTCCTCGCGGAACCTGTGACAAAGGCGTATCGTGCTGAGGAATAAAAAGACCGATGGACAACATATCCGTATCCAGTTCCTTCAGCAGCAGGATATCCGCATAAAGATCATTTATGCTTTGACCTGGAAGTCCTACAATGTTTCCGGTTCCAATCTGGTATCCTGTTTCCCGTAAATATTCCAGAGTGCGTATCCTGTGTTTAAGGTACTGGTAGGGGTGAAACTTTTTGTACAGCTCTTCACTGGCTGTTTCATGCTTGAGCAGGTAGCGGTCTGCTCCCGCGAGTTTAAACGCCCTGTAGTCCTCAAATGGTCTCTCCCCGACACTCAGGGTAATCGCAACATCAGCATGTTCCTTTATTCGCCCTATGATCCGGCAGATCATGGATTGGGTGTAGAAAAAATCATCACCTGATTGAAGAACAATGGTTTTGATGCCGAGTGACGTGATCTGCAGCGCAAGGCCTATTATTTCCTCTTCATCCATTCGGTATCTGTTCAGATTTTCGTTTTCCCTTCGAAGTCCACAATAGAGACAGTTCCTGCAACAATGGTTGGAAAATTCGATGATGCCCCTTATGTGTACTTCATCACCGCAGTATTTTTTTCTTGTTTCATCGGCCTTCAGGAACAGTTCTTCATCTGTGCCCGGGGTTTTTAAGTAGTATAAGATTTCATCCCTGTTCATATATCTTTATTTGCTCTTTCAGTGACGATAGAAGATATTCTCTTTCAGTGGCGGGGATTTTCTCCCATTTATCTGATACGGCCCCGAATCGATTATTAAGTTCAATACGCTCCGGAGGAAGAAGTGAGGGTTCGCCTTCTGTCTGTCCCGCAAGATATGACCATCTCCTCCCCATAATTTCGGCAAACCATATACTGACACCGTACTTTTCTTTAACGAGTTTTGCCGCGTAATGAAGCTTTTCTATTAAATTTTCCTTAGAAATAGAGGTCTCTTTCCCCACCTTCAATCCTCTTGTAGTATTCCATCAATTTAGGGTAGATAGAAGGCTGATATATAGAAGGTGTTTGTTTTTCAATCTCATCCATCTCTTTTTTTATTATCTTTTCTCCCGCCTTCTTTGTCTCCTCACTGGCAAAATCGTCCAGCCATTCTCTAAATGTAAGCACTGCATTGAGCTTACAAAATCGGCCCTCTTTCCCGGATCTTAATAATTTCATGATATGTTCGCCGGTCCTTCCACAGCGGTAACCCGCCGTACAAAAAGAGGTAATATATCCCATCTCAGCAAACTCTCTTATGACCTCATCGAGACTTCTGGTATCACCCAGGATAAACTGCTGCCTTTCCGCTTCCTGCTCACTGTATCTGTCAGAGTATGCGCCGATTCCTATCCTGGTGGAGGCATCCGTCTGTGTGCAGCCGACGGATATTACATCTCTTTTGATATCCGCGCGTTCTCTGGCGGTAATGATCATGCCGGTATAGGGGACGGAAAGTCTGATTATAGCGATCAGTCTCTTGAAATCTCTATCAGATACCTTGTGCCCTGTTTTCTTTATAAATGGTGTATTTGCCGCTGGCTCAAGACGGGGGAATGAGATGGTATGAGGTCCTATACCGCCAAACTGTCTTTCCAGATCTATTGCATGGCAGAGAAGGCCCATTACCTCAAATTTCCAGTCATAAAGGCCGAACAATACCCCAATCGCCACATCATCAATGCCTGCATCGAGCGCTCTGTGCAAGGCATAGAGTCTCCATTGGTAATTTGACTTAAGTGTTCCCGCGGGATGAACTTGTTTGTAGGTTTCGTGATGATATGTTTCTTGAAATACCTGGTAAGTCCCGATACCTACTTCTCTCAACATCTCGAAGTCGGAAATAGACAGTGGAGAGGCATTTATATTAACCCTTCTGATCTGACCGTATCCCTTTTTTGTTTTTACCTTCACATCGTATATGGCTCTTATCGTATCTGCAATGTAATTTGCATCTGAGGTGGGATGTTCTCCATAAACGGCGATGAGACGTTTATGTCCGATTTTGCCTGCGAGCACCTCCGCTTCATTTTTTACCTCCTGAAGCGTTAGTCTTCTTCTCTTCTCAACGCTGTTTTCTCTTCTAAATGCACAATACAGGCAATTGTTAACGCACAAATTGCTGCAATACAGCGGCGCAAATGTAACGATACGGTTATCGTAGACTTTCCTCTTTATTTCGCCTGCTGTCTCAAACATCTCATTCCATAATTCTTCATCTTCCACATTGAGCAAGGCTGCCGTCTCGTCCGGCTCAAGCGTTTCCACGGCAAGGGACTTTTGAAGTATATCTCGCACTTTTTGAGGTTCGGGAGCTTTGTTCCTTTCTATCTTTTTCCATATCTCCTCCTCATCTATAAAATCCTTTCCATTTTCCATGTACTTTGTGATTTCATCTTCTTTGATGACGTTTTTCATCCAGTTTTTCTCAGTTGAGTCATAGGAAAGCTTTGCGTTCATTTTTTAAATCCTCCTTGATTTCTTTCATTTTCTTGTCAAAGGCAACCA
>CAYPYT010000094.1:0-2902 GCA_964415105.1 uncultured Planctomycetia bacterium
TAGGTTGGTAGTGCTTTTTACTACCAACCTACGAGGTTGTTGGCGCGGTAAATAGTCATCGGTTTTACGTAGGGCGGCTCTGTGCGCGCGTCCGTAATAGTGAATCGTCTTGGAATCAAAAAAACAAGGAGGGAAAAAATAATGAAAAAAACACTGATCATTTTAGGCGTGATCGTGCTGATCGCGGTTCTCGTCGGCGGTTGGATGGTCAAGGGACTTAATCATGTCGTTCGGCTTGACGAAGCCGTCAATTCTTCGTGGGCGCAGGTTGAAAATCAGATTCAAAGAAGAAACGATCTCATCCCGAACCTGGTAAACACCGTAAAAGGTTATGCCGCGCACGAAAAAGGTCTTTTGACGGAGATCACCCAGCTCCGCAGTCAGTGGGGAAGCGCCGCGTCCCGCGAACAAAAAATAGACACAGCGAACCAAATGACGTCGGCCATTTCACGTCTTTTGCTTGTGGCGGAAAA
The DNA here is from genome assembly GCA_964415105.1 of uncultured Planctomycetia bacterium. Taxonomy (GTDB): domain Bacteria; phylum Omnitrophota; class Gorgyraeia; order Tantalellales; family Tantalellaceae; genus BS750m-G21. The sequence continues at coordinate 474 of CAYPYT010000094.1, forward strand.
TTATCCCGACCTAAAAGCTAACCAGAATTTTCTCGCGCTTCAGTCACAACTTGAAGGCACTGAAAACCGGATCGCGGTTGAAAGAATGCGGTATAATAGCGCCGTTAACTTTTTTAACGCGTACCGGCGTACGATATTCGGCGGCCTTTTCGCTGGGATGCGCGGATTAACCCAGCCGCGGGAATATTTTAAAGCCCCGGAATCAGCAAAAGCTGTTCCGGTAGTTAACTTTTAAACAAAGATAGACCCGACAGGAGTTTTCTAAAAAAAACATGATAAACCAAAACGCGGTAGAAGCGGTATTTGAAAGATCATTAAAACTTCGTCCGGAAGAATCGTGCCTTATCGTTACGGATACGATCAAAGAACCCATAGCCCGGGTTTTTTACGAGTATGTTATCCCGCGCTCTTCCGAATCAAAACTCGCGATCATACCGCCGGCGAGGGAACACGCCGCTCCGCCGCCGGAAGAAGTCGCCCGGATGATGCTTGATTATGACGTGGAACTGCTCATAACGCAAAAATCACTCACACACACGCGCGCCAGAATGAACGCGAGTCGCGCCGGAGCCAGGATAGCGACAATGCCTTCTATCACGGAAGAGATCGCGAACAGATGTCTTGATATAGATTACACCGCGCTCAAAAAAGAATCATCCCGGATATGCGATCTGCTAAGAAAAACAAAAAAAGTGAGGGTAACAACTTCTCTCGGAACGGATATCACTTTTGACGCGAACCATGCCATGTTTTTCGGAGAGAACGGAGGGTCTTTTTCGGAACCGGGCGCTTTCGGCAACCTGCCCGAAGGAGAAGTGGCATTCGCGCCCTTATCCTGCGAAGGAATTTATGTGGTAGACGCGTCATTCCCGGACTTAGGGCGATTAAGCTCCCCACTTACGTTTAAAGTCAAAAACGGAGTGGTATATGAGATAACAGGATGCGACGCGCCTGAGGTGATCGAACGGCTCGAGCATGTAGGCGCGAAAGCCTATCGTGTGGCAGAACTGGGAATCGGCCTTAATCCAAAAGCGATAGTAACAGGAAACATTCTGGAAGACGAAAAAGCGGCGGGAACAGTACACATTGCCGTAGGAAACAATTTATTCGGCGGAGGAGATAACGATGTCCCACTGCATCTGGACGGAGTTATTCTATCCCCGGATGTTTACTTCGACGGCAAAAAATTCATAGAAACCGGAAAATTCCTATCAGGATACCCCAAAAAACCAACCTCGTAGGTTGAAACCTCGTAGGTTTCAACCTACGAGGTTGGTGGCGGACGAAAGAAACATTATGAAGAGAAAAAACACCGCGATAATTCTTGCCGGAGGCTATGGCAAGCGAATGGGAAGCTCCGGGGCGAAACAACTCTTAAAAATAGCTTCCAAACCGATTATTCTGCATACTATTGAATGCTTTGAACGGAACCCGCTGATTACAGACATAGTAGTGGTCTCGCGTAAAGATTGCCTGAAACAAGTGAAAAGTCTTATAGCACGCGCCGCGTTCAAGAAAATATACAAAATTATTAAAGGCGGCCGCTCACGTCGAGAATCCTCTTTTCTCGGAGTACAAAATGTCCCCGAAAATACACGTTTTGTGTTTATTCACGATGCCGTAAGACCTTTTCTCAGCGGCAAGCTGATAAAAGACGTTTTAGTCGCCGCGAAAACCTCAGGAGCCGCCGCTCCCGCGATAGATGTAAACGACACTTTGATCGAACGGAAAAACGCCTTTATCAAAAACATGCCGGAAAGAACAAAGTTTAAACGAATACAAACCCCGCAATGTTTTGATTATGCAACCATACTTCGCGCGCACAAATTATGCGCGCGAAAAAAGAACAAAAATTTTACGGATGACGCGGGCTTGATCCTATCCGCCGGAGGCGTCGTAAAAATAGTGGAAGGTTCACCACTCAACATCAAGATCACAACCCCAATGGATCTGGTCATAGCCAAACTCTTGGCGCGCAAGAAAAACACCCTCGAAAATTAATCTGAGAAGGCGTTTTTTTTGATTCATTCCGCGCGTTGAATTCCGTAAACCATTTATGTATCGACAAAATAATCTATTTGGTGTAATATTTTCGTATATACGGTGTTAGGTGAAATGTGAGCGTAAATCGGTAGCTGTTAGTCGGAGGAAAAATGTATGAAAGAGCAAAAAATACTGATAGTTGACGACAATAAAGACTTCGCGGACGTATTTTGCGATATATTGCGCGCGAGTGATTATGAAGCTTCGAGTTGTTATAGCGGGGAACAGGCTTTAACCCTTTTGGATAAAGATAATTATGACGTTGTTTTTTTAGATCTCCGGATGCCTGAAATGGACGGCATCGAAACCTTAAAAAAAATTAAAGAAAAGTCTTCCGAGATTAAAGTTATCATCATGACCGGATACTCCGTAGATGAAATGGTTCA
>CAYPYT010000094.1:3002-5502 GCA_964415105.1 uncultured Planctomycetia bacterium
TCATATAAAAGATTTTTTCTAAATCAGGATATCGCCGGCACTTTCCTCGATGACGGCAAAGTGAAGAAAGACCTCAATAGGTTCGCGTTGACCTTTATGCGGGGCCTCTCGGATGGGTCGTCCGAAAGAACCATAGAGGCTCGAAGAAGCTTCCTGAAAGCGCGCGGGATCTGGCCGGAATATTTCAATACGGATTTCGTGATAGCATTGACTTATGAAGACGAAGGAAAATATAAAATAGCCGCGCGGTATTATAAAAGCTATCTCGATAAGCTTGAAGCTTTCCATAAAGGCGAATACAGAATGTACGGCTCTCTCATCGTAAGTTTCACTTCAGGGAAGATCGATAGCTATGAAAGCGCCCGCGCGCTGATAAAAAAACATTTAACGGAGTTCGATATAGATCTAAAAAAAGTTAACGCTCCGTTTACCATTCCCGACTTTCTCGTTCCGGTTATCGTTGTCCTTTTTTTGATCGTGATATATGTCATAAACCGGTATTGGATATCGCCTTCCCTGAGAAACCGGCGACTCATCAAAAATCCGCCCGAAGGTTTTTGGGTTTGCCCGCGTTGTATGGCCATTAACCCAAATCCCGCCCTCGAATGTACGGAGTGCGGCAGAAAAAGAAAATAATAAGTCAAAATTTCACCGGAGATCCAATAAAATGAATAAAGAAAAGTTTTTTGAATTTTGTTTTAACCTAACGGCCGAAATTCTTCCCGAAACAATAATCGTAACCCCTTTTATTCCGATAGAAGCGTTCGCCGAACATTGCACGGTAACAAAATCGTTCAAAGGTCGCTTATATTCGGGGATCATAGCTGAAAATAAATCTCGAAAATTTGCCGTGATATTTTCCGGAATGGGAGACCGTCTATCGGGTGACGGGATACTTCTAATGGAAAAGTCGCCCGTGAGACAAATAATATTTGCCGGCGCCTGCGGAGGCTTGGGCGGGACTGAAATAGGCGACCTTATTCTATGCGAAACCGCGTTTAACGGAGAAGGTTTCTCCATGTATCACGGCCCCTCGTTCAGCATGGAAAAGATCTTTAATACCGGCAAATCCGCGCCGGCAGATAACGAATACACAAAATCCATAGAAAGATTCTTATCCGGTAAATTAGAAGACAGATCCATATTAAAAAAAGGAGATATCTTTACTATCGGTTCGTTCCTGGCCGAAACTCCGGAAAACTTATTAAAAATAGAACAAAAAAACTTTATAGCCATAGAGTTGGAACTCTCTGCCGTTTATCACGCGGCAAATTTGATTGGCAGAAAAATGACAGGCCTGACCATAGTCAGCGACCTCCCGAAAAATAAACCCCTATGGGAAAAACAAAACATAACCGATAGAAAAAAATACACAAAAACCCGAAACAACCTGATAAAATTGCTAATAGAATTCGCGGCAACCTCATAGCCCGCAAAGTATCCAAACGCACGCCACCGCCAACATCCTCGTAGGTTGGTAGTGCTTTTTACTACCAACCTACGAGGTTGTTGGCGGGGTAATACAAAAAAAAGGAGCCGAAAAATGAAAAAAACAGCACTAATTATACTCGCCGAAGGATTTGAAGAGATAGAAGCAGTGACTCCCGCGGATATACTCCGCCGAGCCGGTATAAAAGTTACTATCGCGGGACTTAAAACAAAATCCGTAAAAGGAGCGCATGGCATTACGATAGAAGCGGACATACTATTCACGGAATATAAAACTCTTCCCGATGTTGTGATATTCCCGGGCGGAATGCCCGGCGCGGAAAACCTCGCCGCCTCCTTAGAAGTGAAAGAACTGATCGTAAAAATGAACACCGAAAAAAAACTTATAGCCGCGATATGCGCTTCACCCGCGATACTTCTCGCTCCGACAGGCATTCTAAACGGCCGGCAAGCAACTTGTTTCACCGGATTTGAAAAGATATTCTCAAACGATGTAAAATTTATAAACGAAAAAACCGTTAAATCCGGCAACATTATCACAAGTCGAGGCGCCGGCACCGCGGCCGATTTCGGTCTAAAGATCGTAGAAACCCTAATAACCAAACCCGCCGCCGACATGATCGCCCAACAAATGCTGTACGACCCCGGTTCAACCTCGTAGGTTGCGGAGCATCCTGCGAGGTTGAACCGGGAAGGTACGCACGCGCCCCTACGAATATTTTTTCTCGTATACACACAAATTCCGTAGGGGCGCTTCCGGAAGCGCCCTTTTTTTGTGCAATTAATTAATGTAATTGGTATTACCAATGAGTAGCACGCTTACTCTTAGTTTTACAAAAAATAATTACCCAAAAGAATAGAGATCCCGGCTCAAGGCCGGGATAGCAAATTAGGCGGTCGGGATGGCAATATTTTTGAGGTTATGTTTTTACGTTTTGTCGCACACCTTGCTATCCCGGGCTCTTGACCCGGGCTAAATTGTGACAATATACCCCCTACGCATTCCGCCGATTAATAGCCCCCTCCCCAAACTTATCCAATATCCGATCCA